>CACXDE010000359.1 GCA_902766305.1 uncultured Ruminococcus sp.
CCGTATACTGCACTTAATGACAGATAAAATGATTTTTTGTCGTTTGTGGGTTTTCTTGGGGGAAACCCTTTCCTAAAACTTTTAATATTTTTAATACTTAATAATAACAGAAACAGACACCTTCACATTAAGTAAGGGTGTCTGTTGTTTTATATCTGCAATGAATAAACAGATGCAGGAGAAGCCTCCGTCATTTATTTATATTACTGTTTGTAGTCATTTATTACTCTGATGATTATGTCATACAGCTTTTCAACCTTGTAATCACCGATGATAGGTTCAAGATGTGACTCGCCTATGCCGGAATCATCTGTAAGGAATACATATGTTCCGCCTGTGGTGATAGCGGCAGCCCTGCCGAAAAGCTCTGTATCCCTGTCTGAATTTGAAGAAACTACCGGAATAATTCGGATACCTTTCTTTGCCGCTTCCTTTATTGCCGCAGCAGTATTGGCAGCCTTTTCTTCATGTGGAGGCGCGTCAAATATCAGGAATGCGATTTTTACGGAATCGTTTTGCCAGCTGCTCTTGTTAATAGTTTCCTGTAGTATCTGATCTACAGCCTCCGGAAGGTCTCCGCCGCCGGCTGCATTTTCAGCATTCAGCTTCTGCTGGAGAGAGGAAATATCATCCGTAAAATCATTGCACTTAACAACGTACTCATCCCCGTCGTCACGGTAGAAGTTCATGGAGTATCTAATATTGTCTGTGCCTACAGCCTTTGTTATAGCGGTAAATTCGCTCTGGAGGAAAAGCATTTCATCGCCCATTGATCCAGTAGTATCAAGTATGAACATGACATCTGTTTTTTTGTATGCTTCATGTTCGCCGTCAAAAGTAACGCTCATATCTCTGCCGGAGCTTTTTACAACACTCTGTGTATCTGTATTTGTTTTCTCTATTTCGTATTCCTGTTTTTTGCCCTTGCTTTCAATTTCGACCTTTACGCCGCCACTTTCATTCTGACCGAAAAGATATGCAATTCCATCTTTACCGGTAACAGCCTCCCATATAATCTTTCCGTCAGCGTCAATAAGCCTTGCGGCTGCATTCATGACAGGCTTGCCGTCCTTATCGGTAACGGTAACGGCGGTTCTGAATCTCGGATCAATATCAAAGCTCGGGAATGTTATCTTATCTGAGTTTACAAGGTTCGTGAAAAAACCCCAGTTGCTGTTGTCGTTCCATTCGCCGGCAGTAAGAAGTCCGGCTTCCGGTCTGACATCAGGTTCAACAGGAACTTCGGAGGCAGGCATGCTTTCCGGCGGATCGTCTATTACTGTATCATCATCAGCTGCTGTTGTTCTTTCTGTTTTTTCAGCGGCGAATGCAGGCGCTTCATCGGCAATATCAGCTGTTTCTCTTGCAGCGTTTGTAACCGTGTCAGGAGATATTCCCTTGACGGATTCTGAGTAGCTGTCTGTCATTACATCTGTTTCCGGTGAGCCTGAACCTTCGCCGTCTGACGGCGAAGTGGATGTCACGGTACTGTTGGTGTCTTTCGGCTTGTTTTCTTCCTGTTGTCCTGAGCAGCCTGCTGCTGATATTGCAAGCATGGCTGAAACGATCAAAGCGCTCAATAATCTTTTACTGCTTTTCATTTTGGAATACCTCCTTTGGTAAGATGTAAGTTATAAGTTGTAAGATGTAAGTTATAAGCTGATGTACGTTAACTGACAACTGTCTACTAACGACTAACGACTGACGACTGACAACTGTCAGCTTAGTTCTTTTTTGTCAGCATTACTATCATCTTGCGGATAAGGTCTATCGGCAGCACAAGGACAGCTGCTATAAAGCACATAGCCCATGCTTTTGCGTCAAGCGGCTTTACACTGAGGAAATCGCCGCCGAACGTAACGAACACAAACTGCAAAATAAGTATGCCTGCCATTACAAGTATAAAGCTGCGGTTTTCTTTCAGTCCCTTGAAAAGGTTAAGGGATTCGGTTCTGGCGTTCAGACCGTTGAATGCTATGGACATCATGAATGCGGCAAACAGTGCAGATTTGAGGTACACCGCATTGTCAGCAGCCATTTTGATATCTCTTGCCGGATCAATGAACAGGTTTGTGATATCGGGAACGAACAGTATAGCAAGACAGGCGGCTGTTATGTACAATGCTGTTATGATGATCTCTGTAAGCATTGCTTTGTTTACTATTGAAGCCTGTCGCGGAACAGGACGTTCCTTCATATATTCTTCCATAGGTGGCTCGCTTCCGAAGGCTATTGCAGCAAGAGTATCCATTGCAAGGTTTATAACAAGAAGCTGTACAACCGTCAGAACATTGCCGTAAATATTATTGACATCCAGGATCGGACCAAGGAAACAGATAAGCACAGCCGCTACATTGACAGTAAGCTGGAACACAAGGAACTTTCTTATTGTCTTGAACATTGTTCTGCCGTAAAGAATAGCCTTTTTTATTGACAGGAAGTTGTCG
>CACXDE010000360.1 GCA_902766305.1 uncultured Ruminococcus sp.
AAGACTCCTTGTTGTAAGGATTATAACAAATTTTATAACAAAACCAAGAAAAAAACAAGTGATTTTCTTTATTCTTCAAACCAATTCTCTATTTTCAAAGAGAAAAAATTTTGAATAGGCTCAAAATCTTTAACATTTCTTGTAACTAAAACCCAATTATTAAGAAGTGCAATAGAAGCAATCTGACTATCAATAATAGGAAGAGGATTACCGACAGATTCAAGTTTTGCTATTATTTCAGCATTTACCCTTGCAGCTTCAAGATCATAAGAAATAAAATCATAAAACGGAACTACTGTCTCTTGCAAATAAGCCATAAGTCTCTGCTTTCTCTTACCTTCCGGTAAAATCAGTATTCCGTGAAGCATTTCAAAATATGTAACAGCAGCAATACAGCACTCTTTTGAATTCCGTATTAACTTGTTCACAACTGTCATATTTGGCACAGGTTTAGATGGTTCTGAAATAATGTTTGAGTCCAATAAATATTTCGTCATTACCAAATTTCCCTTGCAGCATAGATTTCATTTCGTCTGTTAAAATCAAATGCTGTCTCCATAAATGAAGCGTCATCATCGTTATCAAACAAGGTTTTAGATTCATCTCTCCA
Source organism: uncultured Ruminococcus sp. (assembly GCA_902766305.1). Taxonomy (GTDB): domain Bacteria; phylum Bacillota; class Clostridia; order Oscillospirales; family Acutalibacteraceae; genus UBA1213. Next base: position 611 of record CACXDE010000360.1, read on the forward strand.
TGATGACAATGCTTTCTCATAAGATAATGTTTTATTGTTATAATCAGAAAATTTTTCTTTTAATTTAAGATAAACAACAAACTGCATTATTTCTGAGAGATATTCTTCAGGAAGTGTTTTCAGTTCTTGTGCCAAAACATCGTAACTCATTTTATATCTCCTTGCATTAATTATAACAAAAAACAGAAAAAAGTCAAAGACTTTTTTCTGTTTTTATAATTACGCATTATGAATTATGAATTATGAATTAACTGAAAGAAGTGATTGAAAATGGAACGTAATTATGCGGTCGCTGTACAGAAAAGGGAAAATCTGTACAGAGCATATATCAATAAAGCACAGCTGACTTTACAGACTAACGGCGGAAAGCATTCATCTGAGGAATGTCAGTATCTCCAGAGAGCAGCTGAACTCCAGAGCGAAATGGCTGATATGACAATCGGCGAGGAGAGAAACCATCACCTAAGAGAAAAGGAAACTATCAGCGCAAAAATAATATCTATCCTCAGAGAAATAGACCCGCAGAAAGCCGAAGCACTTGAAAAGGGCAAGGGTGAAGGCAAGAAAACTTCTCAGACAACAGGCGGAAAAGGCGGCGACAGCGATAAGGAAAAGCTTGACGCTATGGCTAAATCCTGGTATAAGGAAGCACCTAACCATTCCTTCAAGGATGTTTCCGGTATGGCTGAGCTGAAAGACAAGCTTGCAGATTGTGTTACAAATTCAAACTGTGAGGCTCTGCTTGATTTTCTTAAAATTCCGAGACTCAATACATATTTCTTTGTAGGTCCTCCCGGCTGCGGTAAGACGTACATAATAGAGGCTTTTGCAAACGAGCTTGTAAATATGAAGGACAAGGATTATAAATTCCTGTCGCTTGTCGGTTCGGATATTATCAGCCGTTATGTGGGCGACGCTGAAAAAATAGTTACGAGAATGTTTGAAGAAGCTGAGAACTGTGCGCCGTGTATCGTGTTTATAGATGAAATTGACGGTGTGTGCCGTAACCGTTCACAGAAGTCAATGCCTGAATACGCTGCAAGTATAACAACATCATTCCTGACAGGATACAACCGCATGAAAAATTCCGGTAAGTCCATTATCTTTATCGGTGCGACAAACTATCCTCAGAGAGTGGATTCTGCTATGCTGGACAGAGCGGAGGTTATCCGTGTTCCGCTTCCTGACCCGGAGGCAAGAAGCAATGCTTTCCGTATGCAGTTTGACGGAATAGTGGAGCTTGATGACGATATAACATATGACGATATGGCAGCTGTGACTGACGGCTACAACTACCGTGATATAGAGCGTGTCACCTCTATCATGAAAAAGTCTGTATTTGAGCAGGTTATGCAGCAGGCAGGAAATGAACAGGCAGCTATTGAGCTTATCAAGTACGGCAAATTCAAGCTGAAAAAGAGCGATTTTGACGACGCTATGTCAAACTTCAAGCCTTCTTCAAAGAAGGATATCATAGACGCTATCGACAAGTGGGAGAGAAATCTCAACAACGACAGCTATCTTATTGACGATGAATGAAAAAATTAAAGTGGACTCTGCTTACGGACATGGAAATCATTTTGTACAATTACGATAGCTCTCTTTTTATTAAATAGTTATAGTTTTTTTAGGAAGGGGGTCTGGGGGATAACCCTTTGTTTTTAAACAAAGGGTTTCACCCAGTTAGTGTTGTCAAAAAATGATTTCTGTGACTTAATGGCAGAGTCTCTTGGGCTTGTTAAACGGAGGATGTAAAATGCCGTCAGAAGTGATAGAAAAATATAAATGTGATATCCCGCATCATGAAGATGACAAGCTTGTGGGAAGAAAAAGATATGAGACTATGCTTGTAGGCTGTCTTCCTTTTTCAGAGCAGGAGCTGTATTTCAGTACTCTGAGCAATATCAGTATCATGCTGCTTGCCGGAAAGTATGGCTGCGGTAAGAGAACTCTCGAAAATGCGTTCATAGCCGGGTACGGGGAAATGTTCAGCGGTTATCTCCGGTTTCCTTTTGAGGATGCGGCGGCTAAGGGAGAAGAAGAGGCTGTCGCTGACCTCAGTGAATTTCTTACAGCTTTAGGCGAATATGCTGACGGTGATGATGAAAACGGTGAAGAAGCGTTTATAGTCAGCCTTGGCACGATAAATGCAGTAGCTGATATGCCTTTGCTGTGCAAAACGCTTTCAGACGGTCTGAAAAAGCTCAGGGATGAGGGGAAAGGTGTTCTTGTTATAACCGGAGTTTTTGACGGTGACATAAGAAGCCTGCCGAAAAGCTTAAAAAGGTCTGCTGTTATATGCCGTGTCGATCCGCCGGATAAGGAGGAAAGACTTGAATTTTTTGAAAAGGCATTTGAACCGGTGTCAGGCTATGTGAATGATACAGTCGGTATAGATTTTATGTCAGAATATACAGAGGGTATAACATTTCTTGACCTTGAAAGCCTTATCGGCGATCTGCAAATGTATCTGAAAGCAAAGTTTGTGGTTGAGGTTGCCGAAACAAGCGGATGTGATATAGGCGAGGTCGAAATGTCTGACATAGGAATAGACAAGGTTAATCTTGAGAAGGACGATTTTACATTTCTTGCGGACAGCTATAAACCGGAGGTTCAGCAGACAGCGTCTCCGGCATTTGACATGAGTGCGCTTACACAAGCTCTGTCGGGGCTGACGCTTAATCTTTCATCATCTTCCGAGCCTGAAAAACCAAAGGAGAAATCGCCGTTTGAGCTTCTTGATGACGATGACGACCCTGACGCTATTTTTTAATGTTCAATGTACAGTGTCAAGGCATCAAAACTTTCCCCTACTGTTATTCTGAGGAGCGGAGTCGTTGTTAAGAGTGGGGAGGCTTTTTGACTTGGTTGGAACGATGCGCTCTGATATTTTCATAACCTAAGCGGCGAAGAATCTTTCCGATATGGTTGGTTTTGTGGTAAAGATCCTTTGCTTCGCTCAGGATGACAATGGGGCTGTCTTTTGGTAAGGTTTCCTCACTGCGTTCGGAATGACAGGGGTAAGCGTTCGGGATTACATACATATAAACGATTTTAGGTGCATTTTCTTGAAAGGGTGTGTTCTGAATGAAAAAGATAAAGCTGATATTATTATTAACTATTGTTGTTCCAATGCTTAGCGCTTGTAATATTGATACATCTGAAACGGTTCAGGACAGCAAAGCGTCCGCCCAGACTGCTTCAAGTGAAGCCGGTGTTTCTGGAGCAAACTTGACAGAAGATTCTTTGAATGCTGACGAAGAACCGGAAAGCAGTGAAGCTGAAATTTCAGATGAAGGTTCATCCGCAGAAGATACTGCTCCTGTCAGTGCTAATATCCGTAAGGCAGACTGGGAGAATATTACATGGATGCAGTACAGCAGTCCGTATTTTACTCTTACCGTTCCTGAGGGCTGGAATGTAGACTGGTCAGGCAATGCGGAAAGACTGTACTGGACTGTGGGAACTGCTGACGGTAATGTCGGGATAGAAAATCAGGATCATGTGTATGCGGCAAAGGATCCGTCTTCAATGCAGATGACAGGCGTGGAAATATACCTTGCACAGGGTACAGTGCCTGAATTTTTCAATACGGTAGTCGGAAGCAAGCAGGATACATTTGAGGTGAAAAATTCCTGCGTTCCATCAAATAAAGAAATATTGCAGTCAATACGTCCGACAACACCGATAAGAGATTATCAGTCGCTTTATGTAAACTATACAAAGGACGGCTTTGAGGGTGAAGGCATATATTCAGCTGTGATAATGGAATCAAAGGATGTAGTCGCCGGCGGAATAAATTATGGTATGTGGGAGATAAACTGCGTTTATACAGAGCATACTCCACTTGGAGAGCTTGTGAACTGGCAGCCCGTTCTTACAACGATAGCCCAGTCATTTACGTATACCCAGCAGTATATAAATGAATGGCAGTCACTTGCAGGCTCAAACGATACACCTTCAAATTCTGTGAACGATACTGATCCGGTGGTTCAGGCATTTGAGGAAAGAAGCAAGGAAGATACAATTATTCAGGAAAAGCGTTCGGATATGATAGGCGAGTATGAGCGTGTAGTTGATAATGATTCCGGAGATATTTACCGTGCGTACAACGGTTTCCTTGATGATATCGGAACAGAGCAGAAAAAATATTCCGCAATTACTGATCAGCAGTATCTTGAAGGCTATAAGGGATGGATAGATAAATGAGTGAAAATGTAGGCAAGATATTTACATCAGCGCCGGAGGATGAACGTTCTCCGGAGGAAACAGCCGTGTACAAGCTTCTTGACAGACTTGGTGTCTCATATACAAGAACGGAGCATGAAGCGGCTATGACTATGGAGGACTGTCAGAGAGCAGAAGAACTGCTTGATGTAAAAATATGCAAGAACCTGTTTTTGTGCAACCGTCAGAAGACAGTTTTTTATCTGCTTATGATGCCGGGGGATAAGCCTTTCAAGACTAAGGATCTTTCGGCTCAGATAGGCAGTTCAAGACTGTCCTTTGCCGGTGAAGAATATATGAGGGAGCTTCTTGGAGTTACTCCCGGTTCAGTAAGCGTACTGGGACTTATGAATGATGATGAAAACAAAGTCAGACTTCTGATAGAGAAGGATGTTTTGTCAGAGGAATATTTTGGCTGTCATCCATGCAAAAATACAGGCAGTATGAAAATAAGAATGAAAGATCTGACGGATGTTATACTTCCGGCTGTGGGACATGATTATACAGAGGTAGAACTGTGATGAATGATTTCGATAAGCTTCTGACTGCTGTAAAAAAAGAGGCTTCGGACATTGGCATACCCATATCCGGAAAAATAAGCAGTCATGTGTCTGTAAATACAAGGGCCAAGTCAAGATTTGGCAGCTGTACCAAGCAAAACGGCAGATTTGTCATAGAGCTGTCTTCAATGCTTTTGGATGCGCCTGAAAAGTCATGCCGCCAGACTATAGCCCATGAGCTTATACATACCTGTCCCGGCTGTATGGATCATGGAGAGCGGTTTATGTATTATGCTGCAAGGATGAATAACGCATACGGCTATGATATAAAGCGGACAAATTCTGTAGAAGAAATGGGAGTTAACTACGACAGGACAGAGGATGCTAAATTTATCATTACCTGCCGGAAATGCGGAAAAGAGTTTTCACGTCTGAGAAGAAGTACGCTTACGGATAATCCGTCGAGATACAGATGTAAATGCGGCGGAGAATTGTATGTAAGATCAAACCAGCCTGTACAGACACAGAAACAGCCGGACTTGACGGACGCAAAGTATGTGCTCTTGTGTATGAAATGCGGAAGAAGGATCGGGCGGCAGAAAATGTCTGCGGCAATAAAAAACCCTTCGGGATACAGATGCTCTTGCGGCGGAAGTCTTAAAAGGGTACGTTAGGGGCGGCAGAGATGAACAGAATAAAACTTATTTGTCCGGTGTGCGGCGAAGGTCTGATGAAAAAAGAAAAGAGCTTTGTCTGTCCAAAGGGTCACAGCTTTGATATCGCAAGACAGGGATATGTGAATCTTCTCCCCGTACAGAATAAGCATTCTCTCTCTCCCGGAGATACCCGTGATATGCTTGGAGCAAGACGGCGTTTCCTTGACAGCGGACATTATACTCTCATATGCAATGACGTATCAGAGAAAATCAGAAGCTTCTGTAAAGAAAAATCACCGGTTATTGCAGATATCGGCAGCGGAGAGGGATATTATACAGCACATCTGAAAAATAGCCTTAATGCTGAATGTATCGGTATTGATATCGCAAAGGAAGCGTCTAAAATGTCATGTCAGAGAGACCGTGATATTTTATGGATTGTAGCTACAGCCTCGCATCTTCCGGTTGCTGACAGCAGTATTGACGCAGTGACGGCTGTTTTTTCGCTTTATGTCAATAATGAATATGCAAGGGTTCTGAAAAGCGGCGGAATTGTTGTGGAAGTGACAGCCGGTTCAAGGCATCTGACAGAGCTTAAGCAGCTGATATATGACGAGGTTTTTGAGCAGCATAAGCAGCCGTCTCCCTTCGGTGATGAATTTGAGCTGATAATACAGGAGGATAAGTCTTTTAATGCTGCGCTGAGCGGTCAGGAGCTTAAAGACCTTCTGATGATGACTCCACATATTCACAGGATAAACAGGGAACAGAGTGAAAGGATAAATAATATATCAGGTCTTGATATAACTGTCAATTATATAATAAGGGTTATGAGAAAACTATAAAAAGGGAAGTGGACGCAAATGAAAAAAAGATTGCTGGCTTTACTGTTTGCCGGGATAATGTGCCTGATGTGCGGATGTTCCGACGATGACAGCGGCAGCAGCGGCAATGCGCCGGAATTTGGCGGAGTAGATGTATCCATGTATGAAAATGAGGACGGCAATGTGGTCTATCATTACAATCTTGACGGCGAAACGCCCGGCGGTGAATCGTCAGTTGATACGCTGGTACATCGCGCAGAGGAAAAAAAGGTTGAAGCAGCGGACGGCGGTATCAGTCTACAGAAGGCAGAGGAAATACTTGACAGCTGCAGCAGCTATCGTGTATACTTACCGGGAAAGATAAAAAATTTCAAAAAGCGTTTCAATGATATCATACAGTTCAATGATAAGGATTATTACAGTATCAGCTTTTATGTTGAGAAAAACTCTGTAAGGATGTATGTGGGTTCGGATGTGATAGTTGCCTGCGACGGCTCTGAGGTATACCGTCAGGACGCAGCAGGCTCGTACCGTCCGCTTGAACCCGGAACGGCTGGCAATGACAAGGAGACAGCGGCTATGTATCCGGACGCGAAGATAACTCCGGAGGATGCGCTGTTTACGCTTTATAAATATGACAGGGGAAAGATCGGACTGGATGAGAATATGCTGGATTATACATTTGAAGTCCGTGAGGAGCTTTCAGTCATGAACAGCATACAGTGCTATCAGATAACACCGAAGCTTACGTATGCCAGTTCGGTGAAGCTTTGTCCCCTGATATATGTTGCCGCAGACGGTTCAGAAAGAGTGCTTATTCTCAGCAGCGATAAAACAGGATATGTAATGGCAGAATAACAGGAGGTAAACAATATGCTTATAAAACCAAAGGTAAGAGGATTTATCTGCACTACTGCTCATCCTGACGGATGCAAAGCTATAGTAAAAGAACAGATAGATCATGTGAAGGCTCAGAAGCATTCAGAGAATGCGCCGAAAAAAGTGCTTGTCATAGGCGCTTCAATGGGATATGGTCTTGCAACAAGGATTTCGGCAGCCTACAGCGGCGGTGCGGCAACTATAGGTGTTATTTTTGATAAGCCGGCTTCCGGCGCAAGGACTGCTACTGCCGGATGGTATAATACAGCGGCATTTGAACAGTTTGCCCATGAGGACGGGCTGTATGCGAAAACAATAAACGGCGACGCATATTCAAGTGAAATCAAGAAGCAGACAATAGAACTGATAAAAAATGATCTTGGCAAGGTTGACTGTGTAGTCTACAGTCTTGCAGCGCCGAGAAGGACTGCTGCTGACGGTACGCAGTATACATCTGTACTTAAAACTGTCGGCAGCTCCTATACAAATAAGACGATAAATCTTAAAGACAATACAGTTGGTGATATCACTGTTGAACCGGCAACGGAGACGGAGATAGAGGCTACTGTAAAAGTTATGGGCGGAGAGGACTGGAAGGACTGGATAGATGCGCTCAGAGCTGCTGACGCAATAGAGGATAATGCTGTAACTGTTGCATATTCTTATATTGGTCCTGATATGACGCACCCGATGTATGCGGACGGTTCAATAGGCAAGGCTAAGGATCATCTTTTTGAAACAGCCAAGAAAATGACGGCAGAAGGCGCAGTAAAGGCATATATCTCTGTCAATAAGGCTCTTGTTACTCAGTCAAGCGCAGCTATTCCGATAGTGCCGCTTTATATTTCAATTCTGTACAAGGTCATGAAGGAAAAGGGCGTACATGAGGGCTGTATCGAACAGATGTGCAGAATGTGGAACGAAAAGCTTTTTGCAGATAAGGCTGTAACTGATGATGATGACAGAATACGTATGGACGACCTTGAAATGTCAGAAGACGTTCAGGCAGCTGTACATGAGCTTTGGAAAGATATCAGCACGGAGAATCTTCCGACTCATGCTGATATAGAGGGCTATCATACGGATTTTTACCGCCTGTTCGGTTTCGGTGCAGACGGTGTTGACTATGAAGCAGAAACAGACCAGAATGTTTCTATACCAAGTCTGGGATGAATTATCAAAGGCAATTTACTGGTGGAAACCCTTTGTTTAAAAACAAAGGGTTATCCCCCAGACCCCCTTCCTAAAAAAATTAATTTTGGGTGCAGGGAACTTGTTCCCTGCCGAGGTCCGGGCGAGCAGCCCGGGCAGGGTTTGGGGCGGCAGCCCCAACATATGTTTCAGTCAAGGAAAGAATAATATAAGAGGAGAAAAGAAAAAATGGATATAAGAAAGAAGTCACTTGAAAAGCATTATGAATGGCAGGGAAAGATTGAAGTTGTATCCCGTGCGCCGATAACAAATTCTGAGGAATTGTCGCTTGCATATACTCCTGGAGTTGCAGAACCTTGTCTTGAGATACAGAAGGATTATGACAAGTCCTTCAAGCTTACAAGAAGAAATAATCTTGTTGCTGTTATAACAGACGGTACAGCTGTGCTTGGACTTGGTGATATAGGACCCGAGGCAGGAATGCCTGTAATGGAGGGCAAGTGTGCGTTGTTCAAGGAGTTCGGAGATGTAGACGCGTTCCCGCTGTGCGTTCGTTCAAAGGACGTTGACGAGATAGTAAGAACGATATATCTTGTATCCGGCAGCTTCGGCGGTATCAATCTTGAAGATATAGCTGCGCCGAGATGCTTTGAGATCGAAAGAAGACTTAAGGAAATTTGTGATATTCCCGTATTTCATGACGACCAGCACGGTACTGCTGTAGTTGTTGCGGCGGCGCTTGTAAACGCCCTGAAGGTTGTCGGCAAGAAGATAGGGGATATAAGGGTAGTAGTCAACGGCGCAGGCTCAGCCGGTATAGCTATATCAAAGCTTATCATGAAGATGGGTGTAGCTGATCTTACGCTTTGCGACAGCGTTAGTATCATCTGTGAGGGAGACGAAAGACTTAACAGCGCAAAGGCAGAGATGGCAGCCGTTACTAATCGCAGACACCTTAAAGGTACGCTTGCAGACGCTATGAAAGACAGTGATGTATTCATCGGTGTATCTGCTCCGGGAATTGTCAGTGAAGATATGGTTCGTTCCATGAACAAGGACGCTATTGTTTTTGCAATGTCCAATCCGACGCCTGAGATCATGCCTGATCTTGCAAAATCAGCCGGCGCAAGGGTTATCGGAACAGGCCGTTCAGATTTTCCGAACCAGATCAACAATGTTCTGTGCTTCCCCGGAATTTTCAGAGGTGCGCTTGACTGCCGTGCGAGGGAGATCAATGATGAAATGAAGATCGCCGCTGCATATGCAATTGCTTCAATAGTGGATGAGAGCGAGCTGAAAGAGGAGTATATTCTTCCGTATGCTTTTGATAAGCGTATAGGTCAGACGGTAGCGCAGGCGGTGATTGACGCAGCAAGAAAAACAGGCTCAGCAAGAGAATAAATTAGAAGTTTTAGGAAAGGGGTCTGGGGGATAACCCTTTTTCAAAAGGGTTTCCCCCAGTAAAATAGTTAATTTCAGAATAAACAAGCTGCACGGCAGATCACCATATACGATGTTCTGCCGTGCATTTTATTAACAGTTATCAGTTGTCAGTTGTAAGCTGTCAGTTGCCAGCTTACAGTTCAGCCCAAAATGTAAACTGTCATTCCGAACGCTGTGAGGAATCTTTTTCAATAAAGCAGCGTAATCGAAAAGATTCTTCGTCGCTTAGTTTCTTAAAATATCAGAGTGCATAATTACCGCCAAGTTAAAAAGCGTCCCCACTCTTAACAACACCCCGCTCCTCAGAATGACATGGTGGGGACATTTTTCTGCTCCTATGGAACATCGTTTACGTCATTTGCCTGTATTCTACCTGTCGTTTTGAAGAGATACTGTACAAATATATCAAAACATGATATAATATCCTTGTTACCACCCCTATGCTGGTACGGAAAGGGGGCTGTAATTATGGATCCGTTTACGTCATTTATTGTTTCTATCATGGCAGGTATCGTAGCATACTGTATCTGCAAATGGTTGGATAGAGACAAATAACTTGGTAACCAACCTCTGGTGTTAGCCTACCCGGTACATAAAAAGGCTGTCTCCCGTAAGTGACCGCTTACGGGAGACATTTTTTCTGCTCCTATGGAACATCGTTTACGTCATTTGCCTGAATGTATTCTACCACTTTTCCGCAGACTTGTCAACACTTTTAAAAAATTTGCTCTTTAGCCAGCGTGACGCTGGACCCGCACCAGTCTTGCACTGCTTTCTTCACAATTCGCAGCTTCTATGAATCACGGGCGGTGCTATTCCA
>CACXDE010000361.1 GCA_902766305.1 uncultured Ruminococcus sp.
ATACGGGGACAATAAACATCTGTCCGCCGGTACGCTCGTAAAAGCCTTCGGGCGTGACGTCGACCGGCTTCAGCGAAACCTTTGAAAGAGTATCTTTTGCCGAAAGCAGTTTTTCCGCGTCGTTTTCCGAGATGCCGGTCGCCGGCGCGAAGGAAGAACGTGCGTACCAATACAGATAAAGCGTTTTTTCCTCTTCAAAATACTGCATTGTGACGAGGCAGTCGTCTCTTCTGCAAAACGTTTCCCACTTGAGTCTGACGCAGTCAAAACCTTCTTTTTCAAGAAGCTTTACGTATCCGTCAAAGTCTTTTGATGAAAACCTTCGGTATTTATACGTCTCGCCGACCGCGTCGGCGTTATCCTTCGGTAAAGAAAACGGGGCTTTTCCGACCGATTGAAAACGGTTGCAGAAATACACCGTACCGTCAAAAAGCCGCGTCGGTTCTTTATAGGTGTGCGCCTCTTCATCGCTTTTTTGTCTGCATCCGCAAAACAGCGTTAAAAACATAAACGCCAGCGTCACCAAAGCGAGTATTGAAATGCATCTGTTTTTCATTGTATATCCGCCTTTTCTTTCATCCCGTTATATCATAAAAACCGAAAAGAGCGTGATTTGGGACGATCGAAGGTTTTTTGGGATAAACGCGGCGACGGAAACCGTTTTGCGTTTACTCTTCTCATTTATAAAGACGAAAAAATGCCGAAAACGCAACCGTTTCTGCAAACTTTTTTCAAAATTTTTCGTCTTTTTGCCGGGCGGAGGTTTTCTTCAAGGTAATGTGCGGAGCACCGCGGCGGGCGTCCCCCCACCGCCCCGCCGCGCGATCTTCTTTACCAATATGAAGAAAACCTTTGCTCGCCGGTCGTTATTACTGCTTATATATCAGCGTGGAAATCGCTTTTTTCTGCTCTTCCGCCGGGATCTTCAGCTTGCCCTCTTCGAGCAGGGCTTTGACGCAGTGCAGTATGAACCAACTGTCACAGCTGAATAAAAACTGCAGTTCATATTCTCTTGCCTTTTTCATATGCGCCGGGACCGTGTCGAGCGCCGCTTTTATATACGGGGCTTTGAGTTTTTCAAATTCCGCCTCGTGTTTTTCTCTCACCCGGTCGCCCAGCTCGATCAGCTTATCTTTTATTTCCTTATTTCTTAACTGCATGACCTTCCAGCACACTTTGAAGCACTTGTCGTAATCGCCCTCCGTTCTGATGAATCCCAGTTCTGAAAGCCATGCGTATTCCGATTCACTCAGCATTCCTCCGGCATCAGACCAAAAATCGCCGTAATCGCCGATAACGCGCATCATCTGATCGTAATAAGCGCTGTCAACGCTTATTCTTCTGCCGGACCATTCCGTATCGACGCGCCAGACGGTATATCCCTCGCGCGAAAACACTGCGGGACCGCACCAGTCTTTCATATACAGATAACCGTCCGGTAGCTTCATTTCGCCTCCATCGACGTTTGCCTCGAAAATGTTGTGACCGCCGTCGGGACGAAGCGTTGCGACTTCCTCGAATTTGATCCGTTCGTTATCTTTCTTGCCGGACGAAGCGGTAATAAACGGAATTAGCGACCATAAGCGGAAATTGATATCCGGAAGCGGTTCTTCGCATGTGGAACCGGGGAGCATCTGGTTGCAGACAATATTCTTGTCGTCAAGGATGCCACTGCTCATCAATTCGTCGTAAAGATCGGGCGCGAACAGCTTCGCAGCTTTTTTATACATTTCGTCCTGAGCGATCAAAAATTCCGGTGTCTCTTCAACAAGAAGGAAGTTGACGGTATATTTGCCGTTTTTCTCAGTCAAAAGTCCGAATTTGTACAGATTATCGATCTCACTTTCGACATAAACCGGCGAAACGCCGAGATCGTCCGCTATCTCTTCAACAGATTTTGCTTCGTCTCGGATATCGTAACAGATATTCTGCGAAAGCGACGAGCGGAGAAATTCGCCGACAGGCCTCGTACCTGCGCTGCCGTCTATAGCTATACGATTGAATTTTACGGGATTGAATTTAAGTTGACTTGATTCTCTCATTTTCTCCATACCTTTCTTCAGTTCTTTTTTCGCTTCAAACAAATGCCATTTGACGGTACCGAGAGGAATGCCAAGCGCCGATGCTATATCTGCCTGCTTTTTGTTTTCATAATAGTAGGCGATAACGATGCTGCGCTGTAGTTTTGAAAGATACGCGATCTCGCTTTGAAGACGTTTTGCCGCCTCATTGTCGTCGTCATCCGAAAACATTTCGTCGGCGATATCTCCTATCTCGTCAAGCGAGACGCCGTACGCGTTTTTCGCTTTGTCGCGATAGTAATTTGCCAAAGCGTTATGCGCGACGGTCCAGATGAATTTGTCTGCATCGTCGATATCGTCGCGCATAATCAGCGCGCGGAAGGCTTTGAGCATTATCTCCTGCGAAAGATCTTCCGCGTCTTGGATGTTTCTGCACCGCTTCAGCGTGAAACCGAATACGGGTTTTACGTACTCTTTGATTACTCTCTCTGCGTCTTGTCTATACACTTGTTTTACCTCTTTGAAAGCTTTCGTCTATATAGACACGGAAAATTGAAAAGGTTGGTAGATTTAAAAGATTTTTGCAATCGAAATATTTCGATAGAATGATATCATGAAGCTGTTAAAAAAACTTACCGAATTCCTATTCCCGAGATACGGCGTGCGGTATATCGCGATAAACGACAACTACGATTCCGAATACAGGGACGGGAACGAACTGGCGCCCTTCAAGAAGCTGTTCAACGAATGGTTCGCGAAAGACACCTCAAGGAAGATACGCGCGGTACAGAAAGCGAAAGGAGAACGCGGCAACCGCGTCGGAACGACTATACCTTACGGCTACCGCCGCGATCCCGACGGCGGCAGGGAGTGCAGACTGCTCGAAAACGAAGAGACCGCGCCCGTAGTAAAAGAGATATTCTCCATTGTTTCTGACAGAATATCGTTGATACATATATTGATTTATAGCTTTTCCAGTTGTTATTTTAAGATTTTCCATTGCGGATCTTGTTTGGAACCGACGCGCAGGATATAACCTTTATCACGTAGCGAGTCCAATGCTCTCTGTACAGTCCTGACCGTTTTGGAAATCTTGTCTGCAATCTCGCCTCGCGAAGAATCCGGCTTCTGTTTCAAGATGGCAAGAACGGCCATCTCTGTCCCGTTCAAAGTGACATCCAAAGTGACACTTGGAATGTCACTTTGAAGCTCG
>CACXDE010000362.1 GCA_902766305.1 uncultured Ruminococcus sp.
ATGTTCCTCTATCCCTGAGCGGGAGACAATTGGAAATGAAAACAACAAAGGAGCTGGGCATGGGAAAACTGCCGCAGCTCCTTTGTTGCCAGAGATCAAAAAAAGACAAGCGAAGTGTTTCCCTTGATTCAGGAAAAAGGTAGTATTCTGATACAGTGACGCTTTTTTCTAACTGGACTTTTTCATGGCTCATTCTGTTATTTTTCAGATATCAAGTGCTTACGAAAGGAATATGAGATGAGGAAAAGAAATCATTAAAGGCCTCTTTCACAGTATCCATTTTCTCAGGGACATACTCTTTAACCGATTTGATAGTTACATCGGCAAATTGGGTCGCCTTTTGTGCAATTATATCTGCACTCTGGGTTCCTAGTTCGATGGCAGTTTCGTAGATTTCTGTTGCAATCACACATCCGATGATGCCGCCAACAACTGTCCCTGCAATAGCTCCGACAGATATGGTTGCCCCGCCTATAAGAGCTCCTACAGCAGCTACTCCAGCTAAGCCGCCTGCAATGCCAGATGCATTTTCACCCAAAGTAAAGGCCAGCTCAGAGGCATCTATTTCTCCTTTCACAAAAGAAGAAATGTCCTCATAGGATTCAACTGCAAAGGAGACAACAGCAGCAGGAAGACAAGATCCACCTACTTTACTAATCAGTGTGATAGAACTCTTTGACAAGGCTTGTGAAACGGCAGTACTGACAAAAACTGTACCATATCCTACGGCACCAGCAACTGTAGTATCTTCTATAATACTGAGCACCATATCGTCGGATGTTATTTCTCCAGACAAAAATTGCACCATATTATCTGCTGTCGTAAAAACAAAAGAAAGCCCGGCTGCAACAAGTCCTGACTTTACTCCCAGTTCATGGGCTACGCCAAATCGCTCGCTAATATTTGTTACAGTATGACGTATACCACTCTCAGAAGCATCATTATAGATTTTTTTTAAACCATCCGGTAAATTGCCATACAACTTACCATCCACGGTTATCGATGGCTCAAAGGAAGATGGTCGTGCATCTTTCGTGCCCACATAGTTAACTTTCATCTCGTAGTCGACGGAATGCCCATCTGCTTTAAGATCACGTACAATTTTCTCAACAGCTTTCATCTTGTTGAGATTGACTGCGTCGAGTTGCGGAACAACATTCTCCCTAGTGGCTGGTCCACCAAAACTGTCAGCTATTATATGCCCCCTATGATCATTTTGCCTATAGGATCCATCTTTTATGATATCATTCAGGCTCTGCCTTGCTTCACCAATAGTTCTTAATTGAAGATCTGTCATCCTATTAATGATAGGACGACCATATGCATCTGTAACTGAAGTAAAGGTTGAAGAATCCCCTATTTTTTTGGTAATTATGGTGTTAGGCTTCAGTTGTTCACTAATAACTGCCGCTCTGTTATCGGTAGTCTTTTTAATGATGGTGTAATAATCCACCCCATTGTCATCGTAAAATGTACTCGATACGCAATGCTGCCCTAAGTTTTCTCTCCTCTTAAACAGCTGCCCATCACGGAAATATTCTTTGAATGTATGACCATTTTCGTTTTTACCGATTTTTTCTATAATTCCATTGTCTTTAATTATCTCTGTTACACCATAAAAGCCTTTTTCTGGTGAAGTAGTTGTCTCAAAGGAAGAGTTGAGAGTTTTCATTTTTTCAACTACTTCGAATTCTACTGGTCTCAGGGCATTTCCTTCTAACACATCAATGGTCATTTTCATTCACCTTCGTTAATACATTGCAAATCTCATCTATATCATTAGCAGAAAATGAGACAGTTTTGCTTTTCACAATATCTCTAAGAACATTAGGATCAAGTCCAGATATAGCAGCATTGAACTCATTATCAGTTATTCCTAGGACAGCTCGTACCATTTTTTGTAGCTTTGGAATCTCATCAATATGCCAAACCATAGTATATTTACAGAACAAATAGTCATCAATGGCTTCTCTTATCTGTAACCTATGCTCTCTAGACAAATCTAATGATTTCAAACCGGCCTTTAAGGTTTTCCCACGAATAGGATCCGATTTCAACCATGGCTGTAAGAGCATCTTCAACACTTCTGTCCTTATAGATTTTATCGGCTTGATCATATCAGTTTGCGTTGGGTGATACTCAAATGTTCTCTCAACCACATTTGCCTTATTTATCATCGTTAAAACGGGACTGATCCAATTATTCTGGTAAACGACAGCAACACCACTTGGCAATTTTGCTATCTCATCCATCTGATCGTTTGTGAGACCTATTGATCGTCCAACAGCTTCTCTATCATGCGCCTCGGGAGTCCGAAGAAGGATTTTCGTATTTGTGTTTTTTATTGCTGCGATATCGACCGAAGAAGGAGATTGATCTACAATTATAAATCCTTCCCCGTAAGTTCTGATCTCAGCAATGGTATTTGTCAGCATCTCAACAGATTTACCGATCAATTCTGATGTACCATTACTTGTGCTTTTCAGAAGATTATGCGCTTCTTCAAGCACTGTAACATGCTTCAACCCTTTGTTATTTTCCGTCTTCTGATCTACTCGATATTCATTCAGAATATACACAATCAAGCCCATGATCAGTGCCTTTGTCTCTGCTGATTTTACACGGCTTATATCTAGGACGCAATTATTATCAAAAAGCAATTGGTACGGAGTCTGATCATTAGTAAAGATATATTTGTTCAATCCAACCGTTAGTGATTTCACCCTCGTCAGAAGTGCACCACGATAATTAGATTTGATATCAGAAGCATAGTCAGATCTACCGATAAGGTTATCAAGTTGCTCCGCTAATATTTCAAAATCCGGATATTCTATCTCCTCACCTTCAAATGTCGAAGATCCAAGATCCCATCCAATTGCCTCATATGATTTTAAAATTGCGTCTTTGAAAAATGCTGGCATCGCGTCATACATAGGCCAGCAGACACTGAATATTTCTACGAGCCCGTCCACATGTTCTAGGACATGTATAGATTTGGGGAACATAAACGGGTTGATATTAATTAACTGTGATATATTCGGATTTGTAGAAAAAACTTCAACATCTGGAAGGTGGCCAAAAACGTCCTTGTATTCGCCCTTTGCGGGTTCAACAACCAGAAACGGTATTTTATCCAACCGCAGTTCCATGAGCATTTGATATACGACATTGCTTTTACCTGATCCAGTAGAGCCAGTAATGAACGTATGCATATTAAGACTTTTATTAACAAGCTCTACCGGCTTATCCGTGACTTGACCAAGATCGAAAATACGGCCTATCGTTATTTTGTCTTCTGGGCCGAGTTTCTCTTTGGTGCTGATAAGCTGATAGGAATTGACTTCTTTGCCAAACTCTGCGTGTTCGATTACCGGAAGACCTGGAACTGTAGCGCGGGGAAGCCCTAAATGGAGTCCCAGCTCCTTCCCACTGACCGCTGTCGCAGCATTAACATGAATATCGCCACCATAAATAAATTGAGGATGAACATATCGTGAGAGATAGGTGGTCAGATCATAGAAATTTCCAAGGTTGTTTTTGTTGTTGCTTCTCCATGAATTAATAGCAGAAACTTCCCGGCCAGATTTTTCTCCATTCATCAAAGACCGGTAATTACTGGCAGCAATCTCTGCCGCTGACATATCATCAGATATAAAATAGCCTGCAACATGCCAAAGTCCATAACTGTCATATTCATTTGTTTTACGAAGTAATTCATCTACGAGAGCCATCATGTCGGTTATAGCTTTGTTTTCAACAGATGATGATTCCGATATGGAATCCGACTCTGTAATCTGCTCATTAGGAGCAAGTGAATTGATGAAACCATTTAGTTGGCCCGCTATCTGCCCGCCAAGCATAGATGCACCAACAGGACCAATTTTCTCTATAGCGCCTCCGGCAATTCCGCCACCGGCGATTGCACCACCAACGACTCCCGCAAGAGAAATAACTGCTCCGCCTATCATTGCAGCTTTCTGCTTGCCGTTCATTTCAGTAAAAGATTTACTCCTACTGCTAGAATCGCTATGGCTCTTAGATACTTGGATCTTCTGCAGTGGGGAAAGCTTGGTATATAGATCCTGATAGTTCTTTCGCATCAACTGAATGTTCTGCGAAGACTGATTATCTGCTATGATGAGGCCAATAAAAGGTCTACCACTCATTGCAAGTGACAGCTTTTCCATTCCCTGTACGAAGTGTTCGTTGCCTGTTTCTTTCTCATTCTTGCTATTCCCAACTACACTTACAGAGGCGACATTGCCCATACATGTGATTTTCTGTGAGAGTGCCGCGATTTTCCGCCGGTCTTCATTTTCAATTTTTGCTCCGGGAAAATGTCCAATCAGAGTTTGTTTCAGGGTATCGCCAAGCGTAACCGTGGACCGTTTCATTGGTGATGCGTCGTCTTCATTGTTCCGGACACCTAAATAATAATTGGTCTCCTTCCCGTAGGAATCTATGAGGACAAAAACTGACGCATTATATGTGCTTAATGTGTTAAAAACAGTTGTAAATTTATCTGTAACGGGTTCTCCCTTCTGATAAACCATTTCGTTGATTTTATAAAGACGTACATTGTTTATGAGGTCTTCCTCTAACGGCGGAAGGTCGCCAATGGGAGCAATTGGCATCTCTGAGAGCCGAGCTAAGTATTTTTTCCTGACACCCTCATCAATTATCTCTAATTTGTTTTCAATCGTTATCTCTTTTGGGGATAATACCGCTGCTTCCTCATACGGCTGTATATTTTCCATATCTTTATCCCCTTTCAATGTGTTCTAATTGATCGGCAAAGGCAGCATACCAATCATTGTCAATCTGCAGTAATCTCTCATCACCGGAAAGTTGTGTGGCGGTTTTTTCTTTTTTTTCTCGATTATTCATAAGAAGTGAATGCAAGTGATTTCCATATCCGCGGGCAAGTTCGTTATAATATAGCGCCAGTTTCTCTGCGTATTCGTCCATATAGTGAATGGCCAATGGCATAATCAAATCATATGTCTTTTTTCTCCATTGATCTAAATATGCTGTTATTATTTGCTGGGGTTCGGAGCTGTCGGAATCTGCCTTCTTAAACAAACCTCCAAGAAAATCCTTCGGTTTTTCAACATATGTGATTTCTTTTAGCTTCATTATCTCATCCGTTATCTCTGGGCACGTAGGCATATATACTCTTTTAAAGCCCACAGCAGGTTCATACCTATCTATCTCTTCTAGTTCTCTATATCTAGTTGTGAATTTTTCCTTTATTTCATCAGCTTTTGCTATACACATGTCCCTGACTGAGGATACATAGTTTTCAAATCTAGTCTTTACTTCAGCTTGAAGTAGAGTTGCCATGCGTTCTATTTCTACTTCTCCTACTACTTTGGTCCTCTTACTCTTCCATTTGGCAATAGATTCAAAAAGGATTCTTTCCTCAGCCAAAATCTCTTCCGGAAAAATAAAATTATCTCTTCCAACATAAAAATCTTCTGCTGCTTTTAATGAAGATATTATTTCTTCTTGTTTTGCAATCTCATTATGCACGCTTTCATTGACAACAACGCTTCTGCGATTTGCTTCCGCTAATTCTTCACTTATTGACGAGCTAATCTTCCTGAATAATTGGATTGATGCTCTTATATACTCTGTAATAGGATAGTACTCCATATACATTTTGAGAGATTCATCCTCAAAGCTATAGATAATCTGGGGGTTATCTATTCCAAGTTCTGCTGTTGCGCGTTCCTTCTGAAGAGCGGTTAGTTCTTGGCTAATAAAGAAGAATAACTGTTCTTTAACCACGTCCTCTCTGTTTAGCAAGCATTCTATTTCACTTCTGCGAGAAGACACCTTGGTATTGTCAATATAAAAGACGATGGGTGTATTGATTAAATCTGTATTCTGCAGTTCACCAACGGTGGAAACAGTATCAACGCTGATTGGGATACCGTCAATTTGGGCATTTTTTCCATTTACTATTATAAAAGGGTAAGGGTCATCAAAAAAGCTAGCATATTCTTCCCGAAAATGATCATAGTCAAATCTTTTATTTCTGTTATCTGCGAGCCAGCCGAGAAATTGCATTATTTCTTCACTTTTTTTGTAAGCATCTTCCAATTCATTCTTATGGGTTATTTGAACTTCTTCCGAGGTTACTCCAGCTTTTCTGAATGTACGTCTGACTGCCTCATAATCAGGCCTCGTTCCTGTAAAAAGCAACTCAAAGTCATACCCGTTCATTTCATTATAGAAAATCTCCGGGATTCTTTCGACCCACATATTAAGCGCCTGGTTCTCATATTTTTCTATCTGGCAATTTATACGTGGTTCTTTTCCATTAAATCGAACCGTTGTCTCCAACAAATACGGGTTATGAATCAATTCTGCCTTAATCATTATGTTCCCCTCGTCGTATTACGGATTATGGTTACTATACTTATATCATTGGGCATCATGGGCATATAATAACAAAAGACCTATCCCAAAAAACGGACTCGTTTAATTATTACTTCATGAGTAGAGTTAGCATTTCATAAGCGAATTATATCATAACACCCTACATCTCTCAAGGTCGTCATCAATTGTTTAATATGCATTCCCTCGTTGCTATCACAATAATTGCAATTCGCATAATTTCAACTCCAATAGTAGAGGGCACCGGACAGCTTTGGCTAGCTGGTGTTCGACTATTTATACCAAGGCTGCGGCTCATGTCGAAGCAATTCACGGAGCCCCACTCATCGGGGAGTAAAAGAACTCAAGAACTCGGAATCCGGTTCAATGTCCGGTAACGGTATAATCTGACAGGCCTGTGATCAAAACGAGATCACAGGCCTGTCAGATTATTGCATTGCTGTTCTTCTGCTCAAACTGACGTTTC
>CACXDE010000363.1 GCA_902766305.1 uncultured Ruminococcus sp.
AATGAACTATGCTTTGAAAAAAAATGGATTCCCTGTGCATGAAAGAGAAAAATACCGTTTTATGGTAGGCTGCGGTCTTTCAGTACTCGCAGACAAGGCTATGGTATTGCCGCAGGGAACGAACAGCGGTATCAAAGAAAAAATCATAGCAGACTTCAATTCCTATTACGGAGAGCATTACTGTGACTTTACTGTTCCTTATGACGGTATTACGGAGCTGCTTTGCAGGCTTGATGAAAAAAACGTTGGATATTGTGTCCTTTCAAATAAGCCGGATGAATTTACGGTACAGATAGTAAAAGCTCTGTTTCCCAAAAACAAATTTATGGCTGTAATGGGAAAGAGAGACGAATATCCAAGAAAACCCGATCCTGCTTCTGTTAACGCAATAATGAAGGCATCAGGAGTAAGCAACGGGGACTGTCTTTACATAGGCGACAGCAATGTTGATATGCAGACAGCCCGCAATGCCGGGATAAGAAGCGTTGGCGTAAGCTGGGGATTTCGTCCGGTAGAGGAGCTTGTTTCATCCGGAGCAGCGCATATTGCCGATAGTCCTGATGATATATTGCGTTTTCTTTGACGTGAGGTGACAACGTATGCAGAAGACGCCAAAAATTAACTATCAGCTGATACTTGACAAAACGCTTGAAGGTTTCAGAAGTCAGAATATAAAGCCTTCTTTGCTTCTTCACAGCTGCTGTGCGCCGTGCAGCAGCTATGTTCTTGAATATCTGTCAGAGCTGATGGATATAACAGTATTTTATTACAATCCTAATATATCCCCGGAAAGCGAATACAAGCACAGGGTAGAAGAACAGAAACGGCTTATACATGAGATGTGTCCTTACGTTAATTTCATTGAGGGAAAATATGAACCTGAAAAATTTTTTGAAATGTCCAAGGGTCTGGAAAAAGAACCGGAACGGGGGAGACGATGCCTGAAATGTTACCGTATGAGACTTGAGGAAACTGCAAGGACAGCAAAAGGATACGGCATGGACTTTTTCACCACAACGCTGACTATATCGCCTCAGAAGGACAGCGGCGTTCTCAATTCAATCGGACGTGAGGTAAGCGGTGAATACGGTGTCCCCTATCTTTTCTCCGATTTCAAAAAAAGAGGCGGATATAAAAGGTCTGTTGAGCTTTCAGGTAAATACGGTCTGTACAGACAGAATTTCTGCGGCTGCGTTTTTTCCAGAGCCGAAGCCGCTTCACGGCAGAATTGATCAGCTTCACAAAGTGTAAAAGTATAGTTGGTATGGCAAAATTACTATGGCTCTCTTTTTAAAAAGTTATAGTTTTTTTACTGTTTAAAGTTTCAGAAATCAGGGGCTTTCAGCCCCCGAACCCCTGACCAAAGGCTCTGCGCCGGCTCGGCACTGGATTGACAAAAATAATAAAAAAGAGTAGAATTATACCGTGACCGTTTCGGTCTGTTGTATATATAGTAAACGTTATGTATGAAGTCCTATTGTCAGCCTAAAAAATATTTCTCCTCCCTGTCATTCTGAGGAGCACAGCAACGAAGAATCTTTTGGGTTACGCTGCTTTTGTGAAATAGATCCTTCGCTTACGCTCAGGATGACATTAGGGCAAAACTTTTGTCGTCTACTATAAAAAATACTAATAAATGGTGTATGTCCGCCGGATATCTGCGGAGTACATAGCAGAAAGGAAAAAAAGATATGAAGCTTGGAATAGTCGGATTGCCGAATGTGGGCAAAAGTACACTTTTTAACGCTATAACAAATGCCGGAGCTCAGTCTGCAAACTATCCCTTTTGTACGATAGAACCAAATGTTGGAGTTGTCGCAGTGCCTGACCCGAGACTTGATAAACTCGCTGAAATGTATGACCCTGAAAAATATACGCCTGCAACGATTGAATTTGTTGACATAGCCGGTCTTGTAAAGGGCGCTTCAAAGGGCGAAGGTCTTGGAAATAAATTTCTGTCTAATATAAGAGAGGTAGACGCTGTTGTTCACGTCGTACGCTGTTTTGAGAATGACGATATAATACATGTTGACGGAAATATCGATCCTAAAAGAGATATCGAGACTATCAATGTGGAGCTTATCCTGTCTGATATTGAAATGATAGACAGAAGGATAGATAAAACACAGAAGCTTCTGAAGGGCGACAAGAAATATCAGACAGAGCTGGATTTCTTGAGGCGTGTTAAAGATACTCTTGACGAGGGCAGGCCTGCCAGAAGTGTTGAATGTACTCCTGAAGAGGAAGAGCTTCTTCACAGCGTAGCTTTACTGACAAACAAGCCGATAATCTATGCCGCAAATCTCAGCGACAGCGATTTCAGGGACGGCAAGGTTGAAGGAAATAAGTATTTCGATACGGTAAAGGAAATAGCTGACAGCGAAAATGCCGCTGTACTGCCTATATGCGCTGAAATAGAAGCTGAGATATCAGGTATGGAAGACGATGAGAAGGAAATGTTCCTCTCTGAGATGGGACTTGAGCAGTCGGGTCTTGACAGACTTATTACTGCCTGCTATGATCTTCTGGGGCTTATTTCTTACCTTACAGCCGGCAAACCGGAGGTAAGAGCCTGGACTATCAAAAAAGGTACTAAAGCGCCTCAGGCAGCCGGAAAAATACACTCTGATTTCGAGAGAGGATTTATCCGTGCCGAAGTTGTTGCCTTTGATGATCTTATGGAATGCGGTAATATGGCTTCTGCAAAGGAAAAGGGACTTGTAAGAAGTGAAGGCAAGGATTATGTAATGAAGGATGGGGATATTGTTCTTTTCCGATTCAACGTCTGATAGATCTGTATTCTGAAAATATATTGGAGCTTAGGAAACACTGATGATTGTATTTTCCAGTGTTTCCTTATTTTTTGGAGGACGGCGCATGAAGAAGCTTCTGAAAACATCAAGCTATATCGTTTATATTATTATTCAGTGTACCTGGGGAATATTGCAGACGATTGCAGGTCTTGTGTATTTTCTGATATCCCTCAGATTTCCTCATGAATTTTATCACGGCGCTGTACTGACAAGAAGAAGCGGTATCGGCGGTGTTTCCCTCGGTCTTTTTATTTTCGCAAACGATGATATGACAGACGGCCGCTCTGATAAAATAGCCGTGCACGAATTTGGTCATACTATTCAGTCTCTTATACTCGGACCTCTGTATATGCTGGCGGTAGTACCGGAGTCAATGCTTTGGTGTGCTTTGCCTGTATTTAAAAAGCTGAGACATGAAAAAAATATTTCCTACTATTCCTTTTATACAGAGGCCTGGGCGGACAGGCTTGCCGAAAAAACTTTAGGAAGTTTACACGATAAAAAATGATAATACGCTCTGCCTGACCTCAGATCCGGTTTTCCGGATCTTTTTTATTGTATTATTATGACATTCTCATGTTTTGCATTAATTGATGTTGTGTTCAATTGTTGCTTGAATAACGGCTTTTAAAAAAAAATTAAAAAATTTTTTGTCATTATAGTAACCTTTTTTAATAAATATAATATGGAAATTATTGCTTTATATGGAATGATTGATATTATAGGTTTTGTTAATTATGATATTTATTTCGCGTTTTAACGACAATTTATTGTCATATCGACAATATGCTTTATTATTCATCATTTTATTCTTCTATATTATAACAAAAAATATGGACTATTGTTGTATTGATTATTGTTTATAATTACTATATAATATAATCAAAGAACAGACGTGTACAATTTATTGTATACAGCGAACCCCCTATTAGTTTTAAGCTGTATCCGCACCTGCTTATTATAGTGAAAAGGAGAGATCGTATATGAAGATAATTGCAACAGAGTCCAAATCATCTTTTTCCTACATACTGACAAGATCAGAAATAAATCACGAATATCCCGGTTATGAATATATCTACGGCATATCCGTTTCCGACACTGAAAACATGATCTCCGTGGATGATATTTCCCCTGATTATTCAGCCGTAAAAAATCTTTTTGATCTCATAGTTGAGGAAGAGCTTTACCCGGAACACTTATATGACGTTGTAGAGGACATGATGTCGTAAACCAAACAGAATTTTTGAAGTGATGCTATATAATTCTATATCAGCATTAATGAAAAACAGCTATCTCCCTTCAAGTCTTTGCTGACTCGGAGGGAGATAATTTGATTCAGTTTTCTCACAGTCAGTTTTTCATCGGAAACAAAGTCAGCTCATTATTATCGTAACAAACACCGAGAAAGATTTCTTTTGCGTGTTTATATCCCTGTCTCTTCATTTCTTTTTTCAGCCACTGATCATTAAGCCCTTTTCTTTTCAGGTTTTCGCCCATTATTCTTCCGTCCATAATTATTTCAGTACCCATATGCTCCGGCTGCGGATTCAGCTTCATATCTCCGGGATTAAGCGGACGCTTCGAGCTTACAAGCAAAATAGAGATCTTGCCGTTATATTCAAAGACGGCGGTCTGAATATCGTTCAGATTAAAATAACACTCCTGACGGCAAAGAAGCATAAATTCACTCAAATCCAGCTTGGCTTTTTTCATATTCTCACGGTACAGCTTTCCATTATTAAGAATAATGGTCGGTGTGCCGTTAATGAATTTTCTGGTTCTTGACATAAACCTTGTCAAAAAGCTTAAGCCTACTGTCACAGCACCGAATACAAACATTGATATAGTTGGCTTCCACCATGGTTCATCGAGAGTGGTTGCAAGCTCTGCTGCAATAGAGCCGATGGTTATGCCTGTGATATAGTCGAAAAATTCAAGCTGGGCAACCTGCTTGTGACCAATGATCTTTGCTATAAGAAAAAGAGCAGCGGCAGAAAACAAAGAGGCGAGTATAACATTCATTACTTCCATCATATATCCTGCAAATCAGCTTCGGGAATATCGTTTTCAGCATTATCCCGCGCCAGATCATTATCTATTTCCTTATATGCCTTTGAAATCGGCTTTTCATTTTGGTGCGGTGCTGTGTGATAAACCTTTTGCGGCGGTGCTGCTGTCCCTGCGATAATGGGATGGGCTTTTTCCTTGCCATGCTTTGCTTTTCCCTGAATTTCGGGAACTGCCGCCTGGCCGCTGCGCTGATCTGTATGCGTTTTCTCCGGACGTTTCATTCCTTGTTTTGCCATAAATTTCACCTCATGTTTATTATGGGTGAAATAACAGATTTTATACTGAAAGTATGAAACCGCAAATCAGGGTGTAGTCACATTTGTTATTACTTACTTTACAGTAACCGTGAAATCTTTGTTGACTACTGTGCCTGTGCTGTCCTTTGCATTTATTCTTATGTTATACGTACCGGCTGAATCAGGTGTGAAAGGAACCTCAGTCAGACTGCTGTAGGCTGAACCGTTCATAGTGACGATTTTTGTCCACTTGGATTCTGTCGATTTTTTATAGTAGTAGGCAAACATATACGGTGAATTGCCGCCGGAGGCTTTTCCTGAAAGGGTTATCGTTGTATTGACTGCGGCGTTAGCTGTACTGACAGTGGACGTGTTTTTCAGGTTTGATTTTACATTCAGTGTAAAGTTTTTGATTACAGTCCTGCCGGAGCTGTCCTTGACATTTATTCTGATATCATATGTGCCGCTTGAAGAAGGTGTGAATGATACCGAAGTCAATGCGCTGTAAGCAGAATTATTCACCGACACTATTTTTGTCCATGTGCTTTCTGTAGATTTTTTATAATAGTAAGCGTACAGATAGGGTGCATCTCCGTCAGAAGCGCTGCCGCTGAGGGTTACGGCTGTTCCGGGAGCAACAGTGTGTGCACTTATAGTGGATTTGTTCTGCAAGGGCTGCTTTTCAGTCAAAGTGAAATCTTTTATAACACGGCTGCCCAGACTGTCTTTAACATTTATCCTTACATTGTATGCGCATGAAGAATCAGGTGTAAATGAAACGGATGAAAGTGTACTGTAGGCAGAACCGTTTATTGATACTATTTTAGTCCAGCTGCTGTCTGCTGCTTTTTTGTAATAGTACGCATATGTATACGGTGCTATGCCGCCTTGCGCTGTTCCTGTAAGAGCCACTTCTTCACCTTTTGTAATGATTGAGGTACTTACGGATGAAAGATTTTCCAGTGCGGGTATGGGATTGACATTAATACTGAACTCTTTAGCAGCGATATCACCGTCACTGTCCTTTACAGATACCCTTGCTGTATATGTACCGGGAGTCGGGATATTCAAGGATACAGATTCAGATGTGCTGTAGTCCTTGATTGTTGTCCACTTGGTGTCAGAGGATTTTTTATACTGGTACGCATATGTATATGATGGTTTGCCGCCTTCTGCTGATGCAGTAAGTACAGCGCTTTCGTTTGTCATCATAGAATCTCTGTTTATTGTTGAATTGTTGATAAGTTCATTCTTTACATAAACTGAAAATTCCTTAGACACTATAGTTCCGTCGCTGTCTTTAACATCTGCTTTTAAGCTGTATGTATCGGCAGCGGCAGGTTTGAAAACTGCTGAGACAGCGCTGCTGTAGCCGGAAATCTTTGTCCATCTGCTGTCAGCTGATTTTTTATAGCTGTATTCAAACTGGAATTGTTCCGTACCGCCGGAAGCCTTTCCGTAAATAGTTACAGCTGTATTTACTGTTGTTTTAGTCGTGCTTACCATTGAATTGTTTGTAAGAGGAGATTCATATATGGGAACGAATTTAAAACCGTTTTTGTCGGCATATTTGTTTGCAGCGGAATTTTTTATTCCAAATATAGTGAAATTTTCAACCTTTAATTTTTTCAGACCATTTTCACGGCTGTAGTAATAGCCAAAAGACCCGTCCGCAATATCAGTCACGCTTTCGGGGAGAGTCACGCTTTTAAGATTTTCACAGCCAAAAAATGCACTGTTTCCAATGGTTTTGACTCCGTCCGGAATACTTACATTTTTAAGGTTATGGCAATACATACAGGCAGCACTTTTGATATTTACAGTACCCTTTGGAATAACAACGCTTTTGATATTATCATGATATGCAAACGAACAATCTCCTATAACATTCAAACCCTCCGGAACAACTACTTCCGATTCATTTCCGATATAGTCGAAAAGTTCATTTCTGATGATAATGAATCCATTTTTGTCAGCAAGACCGCTGCAAGCTAAAAAAGCGCCGTCTCCGATTGTCGTCACGCTGTCAGGTATTACCAGATCTTTCAGTGAAACGCATCCATAGAATGCACGGTTGCCGATAACCTTCACGCTGTCGGGAATATATATGCTTCTGAGACTCTCGCAATACATAAAAGTGTTTGCTCCGATTTTGGTCATTGTATCAGGAAGTGTTACACCGGTTATACTATAATCTTCATAAAAAACATGCTGAGCAATATCCGTAACAGTTTTATTGTCGATTTTTGAAGGAATAATAACATCATAATAAGAATCAGAGCCAGAGTAACTATATCCCGTGATAGTAACAGTACCGTCATCGTTGTCTGTATAGCTGAAGCTTATATCACCGTCTTTATTATCAGCAGCGCTTGCCGTGATACCAAAATCAATTACCGCAGACAAGGCAAAAGCAGGGGTACACACAAGCGCTGCCGAAAGAAGAAGTGCGGACATCCGGGCAAAGGGCTTAACAACTTTTTTCATAGTAATTCCTCCGTTTCTCACTGTAATATAATTTTAATGTACAATGTGCAATGTTCAATGATGCCGTGTCAGACTTTTTTCGTCTATTGTTGTTTTAAAAGCCTGCCCCGCTGTTAATTGTTAACTGAAAACTGACGACTTACAACTGACGACTATTGTCAAAGCGACGAAGAATCTTTCCGGTTATGCTGCTTTCGTGAAAAAGATCCTTCGCTTCGCTCAGGATGACAAGTTCGGTACGATCAAGATGACAAGCTCATTGTACATAATAACGAACAATTAAAAATTTGCTCATTTATACTTTTTGTTACTCATATTATACTATACTGCACGCTGTAAAGCAAGGTTTAATGTTGTTTTTATTAGTTGTCAGTTGTAAGTTATCAGTTATAAGCTCAAAGCTCAAAGCATTGACATCAAACTTTCTTATTCTTTCGCATAATCAAGCGTATTACGGAAAAAAGCCTGTTCTATTAGAAGATAGTTAGGAGTTATTATAAACTAAACCGCTTTATTTTCCTCTCACGATGTCATTCCGAGGAATCTTTTTCACCAACCAGCTCCATCGGAAAGATTCTTCGTCGCTTTGTTTTTGAGACAACTGAGTACATCGTTTATTACAACATAAAAAAGCGGCACTGCTTTGAATTACAGTGCCGCTCCTCAGAATGACAGGCTGGGGGAAGCTTTAGAGCAAAAAAGAAGAAAAAAGCCTGCTGTGCCATGCTCTGAACTCTAAGCTCTGAGCTTTATTCGTCTCTTACTTTGACGGCTTCTTCGTCCTCGTGTCTGATCTGGGCTCTCTTTATTTTGCCGCTGATGGTCTTTGGCAGTTCGTCAACAAATTCGATTATTCTTGGGTACTTGTAGGGCGCAGTGGATTTTTTGACATGATCCTGAAGTTCTTTTATGAGCTCATCGCTTGGCTGATATTCTTTTTTAAGCACTACAGTAGCCTTTACTACCTGTCCTCTTACAGGGTCGGGCGCACCTGTGATAGCGCATTCAACTACAGCGTCATGCTCTAACATTGCGCTCTCAACCTCGAACGGACCTATGCGGTATCCGGAGCATTTTATTACATCATCGTTTCTTCCGACGAACCAGTAGTAGCCCTCGCTGTCCTGCCATGCCATATCGCAGGTATCATAATATTCGCCTAAAAGACGTTCCTTAGTCATTTCAGGGTTTTTATAATATCCTGTGAAAAGACCGACAGGCGGGTTTCCGGCAACATCCATTACACAGATAGAGCCTTCTTCACCTATGCCAACTTCTTTTCCGTCATTGTCAAGAAGCTTTATGTCGTAAAGCGGCGACGGCTTTCCGGTAGAACCTATCTTTATATCATCCCACTGGAAGTCTGCCATGATAACAGTGCCTTCCGTTTGTCCGAAGCCCTGATATATATTATGTCCGGTAAGCCTGAACCATTTGTTGTTTACTTCCGGGTTGAGCGGTTCGCCGGCGGTTGTCCAGTGCTGTATGGACGACAGGTCATAAGATGCAACGTCCTCAAGAAGCATGAACCTGTACATTGTCGGCGGCGCACAGAAGGTTGTAAGCTTGTAGTGAGACATTTTCTCAAGAAGCTTTGCCGGCACAAATTTGTCCATATCATAAGCGAAAATAACTGCGCCGCATATCCACTGACCGTATATTTTTCCCCAGCCGAACTTTGCCCAGCCTGAATCTGTAACGCTCATGTGGAGCTTATTTTCCTGTACCTGATGCCAGTATTTTGCTGTTACGATATGACCGAGGGGATGCGCAAAGCTGTGCTGAACCATTTTCGGCATACCAACTGTTCCGGATGTGAAGTAAACTATCATAATGTCATCCTTTGTTACTCCGTCCTTTCCGGTCGGACGCTCAAAAACATCGGACTGACAGTCCATTTCATCCTCAAGATATTCCCAGCCGTCTCTTTTTTCACCGACAACGATATGATGCTCTATTGTGGGACAATCAGGAAGAGCGCTTTCTACCTGATGTGCAACATAATCATCATTAACACAAACAATAGCCTTTGCCTGAGCGGAGTTGGCACGGTATACTATGTCCTTTTTTGCAAACTGTAAAGTTCCTGGTATCAATATTGCGCCAAGCTTATGAAGGGCAACGGCGCATACCCAGTATTCCCAGCGGCGGCGCAATATCATCATTACAACATCGCCTTTGCCTATTCCTATGCTTCTGAAATAGTTCGCCGCCTTATTTGACAGCAGACTGATATCCTTGAATGTAAATATCTTTTCCTCATCATGGTCATTGCACCAGACGAGTGCCTTTTTGTTTTCGTCCAGCCTTGCCCATTCATCGACTATATCAAATCCGAAATTGAAATTTTCGGGAACATTTACTCTGTAGTTCTTTTTGAAGTCTTCATAGGAATCAAATTCAATTCTTGGCAAATATTTGTCTAACAGCATATTATTCTCCTTTTCTTTCCATGAAACAACAGTCCGCCGGCTTCTGAAATCTTCTTACATATAGCATTATAATAAAGTGATTAATACCATAATGACATTTAATTGCAAAATAATCCGCTTAAACGTCTAACGATTATCATAACACTATAGAAATTTATTGTCAAGATTACTATAGTTTTACACAGGGCGTTAAAATATCATCTTTGGAATTTAAAATATTTTGAACTGATCTTTGGTTTTACTTTTGGTATTAAGCCTGTAAAAATTAGTTTTTTTAGGAAAGGGGTCTGGGGAAAACCCTTTGTTTTTAAACAAATGGTTTTCCCCAGAAAAGCACGCCGGTATTATTCAATTACATTCCAGAAGCCGTCCAGCGTTGCAAAATAATCATCTACTGTTTCAGGTCTTCTTATCATAACCACAGAACCGTCTTCTCTCAGAAGAAGCTCTGCGCTTTTCAGTTTGCCGTTATAGTTGTAACCCATAGCAAAGCCATGAGCACCTGTATCGTGGATAACAAGTATATCACCTATATCTATTTCAGGAAGCTTTCTGTCAATTGCGAACTTGTCATTGTTCTCGCACAGCGAACCTGTAATGTCATAAGTATGATCACAGGGCGCGTCTTCCTTGCCAAGTACTGTTATATGATGATAAGCGCCGTACATAGCCGGTCTCATAAGGTTTACAGCGCAGGCATCAACACCGATATATTCCTTATGCGTATGCTTTTCACGTATAGCAGTGGTTACAAGATGACCGTAGGGTGCAAGCATATATCTGCCAAGCTCAGTAAAAATACTGACATCGCCAAGTCCGGCAGGAACAAGTATCTCTTCAAACGCTTTGCGAACGCCTTCGCCGATAACGAATATATCGTTCGGTTCCTTGTCCGGAGTATAGGGAACACCAATACCGCCGGACAGGTTTATAAAGCTTAGTGATACGCCGGTTTTTTCCTTTATCTCCACAGCAAGCTCAAAAAGTATCCTTGCAAGAGTCGGGTAATATTCATTTGAAACTGTATTGCTTGCGAGGAATGCGTGTATACCGAATCTCTTTGCGCCCTTTTCCTTGAGAATGCTGTAGGCTTTGATTATCTGCTCCTTAGTCATGCCGTACTTTGCGTCGCCGGGGTTATCCATGATAGTTGTGGATATGGAGAATTTTCCGCCGGGATTATAGCGGCAGCAGATAGTCTCAGGTATCCCGCAGGCTTTTTCAACAGCCTCTATATGTGTTATATCATCAAGATTGATAATAGCGCCGAGCTTTTTAGCATAGGCAAATTCCATATCAGGAGTATCATTTGAAGAGAACATTATATCCTCTCCTGTGAAGCCGCATTTTTCACTCATAAGCAGTTCGCTGTAAGAGGAACAGTCTGTACCACAGCCTTCCTCTTTGAGTATTTGCAGTATAGCAGGTGTGGGAGTAGCCTTTACAGCAAAATACTCACGAAAGCCCTTATTCCATGAAAAAGCCTTGTACAGATCACGGGCATTTTTTCTTATCGCTTTTTCATCATATATATGAAAGGGTGTAGGAAACTCTTTTATTATAGTTTCGGCCTGTTCCTTGGTTATAAACGGTTTTTTTGACATATGTAAGATCCCCTTCCGGATTAAAAAATACAAGCCTATTATACAATATTATGACATTTCTTGTCAATCTTTTTTCAAAACCAGCGTGACCAGCGTGACCAGCGTGACGCTGGACCCGCACCAGTCTTTCACCACTTTCTTCTTGGTCGTAACTTTTATGAATCACGGGCGGTGCTATTCCGTAA
>CACXDE010000364.1 GCA_902766305.1 uncultured Ruminococcus sp.
CCGGCTATCGAATGTATTTTTGAAGTTTCTATCATTTCATCGAACGTCATTTCAGGCAGTATAGTAGGCATTCTTTTAGCAAGCATCGACTTGCCTGTTCCGGGCGTACCGATGAGCAGAACATTATGTCCGCCGCATGCAGCTATTTCAAGCGCACGTTTAGCCTCGAACTGTCCCTTGACATCAGAAAAATCTATATCATAATGGGAATGAGCCTTTGACGGATCTACCGGTACGGCAGGAGTTATGCTGCTTTTACCTGAAAGATGAGATATAAGCTGTCTGAGATTTTCAACAGGATATACATTTATCCCCTGCACCACTGCACCTTCACAGGAATTATCCGCCGGAACATAAAAATTTTTGCAGCCTCTTTTCTTTGCCTCTATAGTCATCGGCAGTACTCCGCTGACAGGGCGCACCTCTCCGCTGAGTGACAGTTCACCTATAAAAGCGCTGTCCTCAAGCCCGCATTTCAGCTGACCGGCAGCATAAAGAACCGATATAAGTATCGGCAGATCATAAAGAGACCCTACCTTTCGTACATCAGCCGGCGCAAGATTTACGATTATCTTCTGCATAGGAAAATTAATACCGCTGTTCCGGCAGGCAGAGCGGACACGGTCGCGCGCCTCTTTTATCGACGCATCGGGCAGACCAACAATATCAAACCCGGCTATCCCCCTTGAAATATCAGTTTCCACACTTATTCCAAAAGCTTCCATCCCCAGGATTCCCAAACTTTTTATCTTTACAACCATTTATATTCACCCGAACCCGTAAATAATCTATGTATACTATTTTATAATAAAATAATCAAAGGTGCAATACAATTATCAGATTTTTGTACAAAGTTATCAGTTATCAGTTGTAAGTTGGAAGTAAACCGACAACTTACAACTTACAACTGATAACTGAACTTGTTTTCACCTTGAGCTTTTTTCTTCTTGACATATTCCACTTGTTGATATATAATATATTCAACTAATGGAATACAGGAGGTTACTATGCTTAAACATGGTATATTAGGACTGCTGAATTATGGAAGTATGACAGGGTATGACATTGTTAATATTTTCAAGGACTCTCTCAGCTATTTCTGGCATGCTCAGACAAGTCAGATATACAGGGATCTGCAAACGATCAAAAAGAACGGCTGGGCAACGGATGAAACTGTCCCCCAGGACGGCAAGCCTGACAAAAAGATATTCACCATAACCGAAAGCGGCAGAGAAGAACTGAAACGCTGGCTGACAGAGGATAGTGTAGAATTTGAACTGAGAAGCCCTCTTATGATGAAGATTTTTTTCAGGGGAGAACTCAGTATTGACGAAAATATTGAATATTTTGAAAAGCTAGTGAAAGAGAACAATGCTTTTGACTATAAAATGTACATTGATCCGCCGGATACGGAAAAATATGCAGGGCTTATCAATGATCCTATGAAGGCACTGTATTGGAAAATGACTGTCGAATACGGGATGATGTATTCAAAAATGCACAGACTGTGGCTGGAAAAATGTATCAGACAAATGGAGGAATTGAAGCATGAAAATTCTGGTAATTAACGGCAGTCCAAAGGGAAAAAGAAGCAATACATACAAACTGACAAAAGCATTTATAGACGGAGTATCAGAAAAAAAAGAAACGGAATGTGAAGAGATAATTGTCAAGGATAAAAATATCGGTACCTGTATCGGTTGCTTCGACTGTTGGAATAAGACCCCCGGAGTATGTGTGATAAAGGATGATATGAAAGAAGTGCTTGACAAGATTATGTGGGCTGATATTGTAATATGGTCGTTCGGTCTTTATTACTTCAATGTTCCGGGCAGAATGAAAATGCTTATCGACAGACAGCTCCCTCTTTCGTTGCCGTTTATGGTCAGCGAGAGCGAAAGCGGCGGACATCCAATGAGATTTGATATGTCAGGAAAGCGTCATGTTGTCATTTCCACCTGCGGCTTCTATACTGCAAAGGGTAATTACGAATCAGTGGGCGCAATGTTCGACCATTTTCTTGGTAAAAACCGTTATGAAACTATTTACTGCGGACAGGGTGAACTGTTCAGGGTGGACGCTCTGCATAACAGGACTGATGAGTATTTGAATTACGTAAAGCAAGCCGGAGAGGAATTTGCTGCGGGCAGTATCAGCAGCGAAACAAGGAAACATCTCGATGAGCTGCTGTTTCCGAGAGAAACATTTGAAACAATGGCTGATGCAAGCTGGGGCATTTCCAAGGAAACCGGCGAAAAGGAGGACGAATCCTATATATTTACAAAGCAGATGGCGTCTATGTATAACAAAGCCTCTTACAAGGGTACAGATATCGTTCTGGAGATGGATTATACCGATAAGGATAAATCATATCAGATCATTCTGAAAAAAGACGGATACGAAGTCAGGAAAGACAATTTCATTACCCCTACAACAAAGGTAATAACTCCGTTTACTGTCTGGAATGATATCGCAGAGGGAAAAATCACCGGTTCTCAGGCAATGATGAAAAAACTTTATCGTGTTGAAGGCGATTTTGATGTTATGCTGAATTGGGGAAAATATTTCGGCTCTGGCAGCACAAAGCAAAAGTCTGACAAAGACACTTCTGAC
>CACXDE010000365.1 GCA_902766305.1 uncultured Ruminococcus sp.
ACGAATAATAAAATAACGAGAACACCGATCATATTCATCAAATACGGTCAGTGTTCTCGTTTTCATTCTTTATTCTCCGGCGGTTTTCGCAGAAACTCTAATTTTATTTTAATAGAGAGAAATTGCCGCAGACGGTAATAATTATCTTTTGTAAACAACGTCACAAAACTTTGATAGTTTAAACAAATTTTAGCAGCTGTGCTTTGAACTGCTAAGCTTATTCACCAAAATATCTCTTGAGAAGACCAGCAAAGCCTGCGCCGTGTCTTGCCTCGTCCTTTGCCATTTCGTGAACTGTGTCATGGATAGCGTCAAGATTCTGTGCCTTTGCTTTCTTAGCAAGCTCGAATTTGCCTTCGCAAGCGCCTGCCTCAGCGTCAACTCTCATCTGAAGATTCTTCTTTGTGCTTGTTGTAAGAACGTCTCCTACAAGCTCTGCAAACTTAGCAGCGTGTTCTGCTTCCTCAAAAGCATACTTTGTGAAAGCAGCAGCAATTTCAGGATAG
This sequence comes from uncultured Ruminococcus sp., assembly GCA_902766305.1. Classification (GTDB taxonomy): domain Bacteria; phylum Bacillota; class Clostridia; order Oscillospirales; family Acutalibacteraceae; genus UBA1213. The sequence goes on from CACXDE010000365.1 coordinate 507, forward strand.
CCCTCTCTGTCAGCCTGTCTTGCCATTGCAAGATACATACCTACCTCGCTGCACTCGCCGTTGAAATTTGAAACAAGTGCCTCAAATATTTCAGGATCAACACCCTTTGCTGCTCCTACCTCGTGAACAGTAGCATATGTTCCCTCAGAAGCAGACTCCTTGAACTTTTCCTTGGGAGCCTTACAGATCGGGCACTGCTCGGGAGCTTCTGTACCTTCATAAACATATCCGCATACCTGACATACAAACTTTTTCATTTTGATTTCCTCCGTTTTCTTTTTTGTACTAGGTGACGGCGGCGATCATACATCATAACATAATCGTTTTGAAAGCCGCCGCTAAATTTATGTATATTGTACCATATCCGCATCCGATTGTAAAGTTTTTTTATAATTTTTTTATGTCAGCGCGCAGAGCCTGCGCCCCCAATTCAGTCTTACACTGCTTTCTTATGATACACAACTTTCATGAATCACGACTCCCCCAGACCCCCTCCTAAAAAAACTATAATTTTGCACTTAGATTACATATTCTGCATTAATGATGATGATATTCGTCGGATTCCTTGAAGAAATCATATTCAGAGGCTTTCTTTTCAGAGGAATCGCAAAGGATAACCTGAAAGAAGCTGTTATCATTTCATCTGTTACCTTTGGAATCGGTCATATAGTAAACCTTCTCAACGGCTATGATATTCTGAAAAATTCCATACAGATAGTTTTCGCTGTTGCAGTTGGCTTCATGCTCGTATTCAGCCTATATAAATGTTGATCACGATAGGTGCGCTCCCGACGGCTCGCCGGTCTCCGCAAGTATCAGATTTCTTACATTCTGCATACGGCTGTCAAGAGAAGCACTTATCTCTGCACAGTCAGTAAGCTCATGGGCAAGCTTATTCAGCATTTCCGGCGAAATATTCTTTTTATATCTCAGCTTATGTTCAAGACTTGCCCAGAAATCCATTGCGATAGTACGAAGCTGTACCTCCACCTTTACATCCTTCTTTTCGTTTTCTAAAAATATCGGAACAGACACGATAAGGTGCAGACTTCTGTAGCCTGTGGGCTTAGGATTCTTTATATAGTCCTTCATGCGTATAAGTGTGATATCATCCTGTTGTAAAAGACAGTCAGCAAGTCTGTAAATATCATCCACAAAAGAACAAACCACACGCACTCCGGCTATATCATTTATCTGTTCCTCAATAGATTCAAGATTTCTCGGTATATTTTTATGTATCACCTTACGGATAATGCTGTCATAATCCTTTACTCTTGAATGTATTGATTCTATCGGATTTCCGTCATATTTCAGAGAGAACTGTTCATTCAGCACCTTGAACTTCGTCTCTATCTCCATTATCGCACAGGAATAATTTGCAAAAAACTGCTCCACAGGATAAAGACTGTCCTCGATAAAATCAAGAACCATTTCTTCATTCATATTCATATTCTGAGTAAATTTAGCAAGCTCCGTTGCCATTTTTTCCGCTGAATCCATAAAATCCTTATTATCCATTCTGATACCCCCTTATTATTAGTTATGAGTGTGGAGTTGATAATCAAACCCGAAAATCCTGCTCCCTGACCCGTGAACTCTTCTTACACGTATTAACTGACAACTTACAACTGTCAACTGGCGACTGTTCAGG
>CACXDE010000366.1 GCA_902766305.1 uncultured Ruminococcus sp.
CACCTCCACATATACACTCTGTATATCATCCATATAATACATAAATGGTTCCGTTTTTCCCAAATTGTTCATCACTTCTTCTATGGTATTATTATGAATTGCATTTCGTATTATGATCTTTGCCATAAATCTGACTCGAGATCGTTCATCCTCGTCATTATCCTGTATGATTTTCACATCACTATGCATGTCAAAATGAAGATTATTAAAAGGAAGATTATTCTGAACAGTTTCTAAGTATTGCTCGAGCAGTTTCTGATCCTCAGTTGACAAATGGCCTTTTAGTACAGAAAGCATAGGATGTTCCGGATTTACTATGTATCGAACGCCATCTCTTGTTTCAATTTTGTCCCATACATGTACTGTGGATGTTGATACTTCCTTTTTCTTTCTAAATGTCCAAGTACGTTTACTACCACTGGCCATGGTTCCTACTAATTGTTTTAGTCTTGTCTTAACAACTTCTGGCGGATATGCAGTTGCTTTTTTAATATCTAATGTCCATAAATCGTCAAGCGAATTAGGAATATCCACACGAACTCGTGCTAGCTTTGAAAACTCATCCATCTTTATGAGCTTAAACCATGTTCCCCATGTTAAAAGTCTACGATTTCTATAAATATAGAATCCTTGAAGATGCCTAAGCCCATCTTTTCCACCGTATTTCTCTAATTCTTTCTTTGTCATCTTTGAAGGATGTGGGAGGACATAAGGCCGGATAATTACTTTCCCATCGCGACCAGGTATCTCGATTTTTTCGTCATCCATTATTACAGTACTTTTTGCAATGAAAAACGGGTCAAATGGGACAAGTTTAATTCCATTAATATCTACTTCTATTTTTCCACCACCATCTCCGGACAAGTATCTATGAAACACCAGCTCTAGATGATTTTTAACATCATCCATCTTCGTCTCTAGTGATTTTTCCAGTGTTAAGCTTCCTAATTTGATCTTATCAAGATTCTCCCAGATTACCAGCGTGCCTGTTTGCAACGTTTCTATTTTTTCAATATTTGGCACTTTACTAATTTCCTCAAGCGATAATTGTTGAAGAGACCAAGACTCTGTTTCTGCGATATAGTCCAAGTCCCATCTTCGTCCTGACAATTCCCCTGCTTTTTTTGAAATTACAGAAAGACATTTGCACTGTGATAAGGATGCAGTTTTCATTCCAAGTCCATAGCGGCCGAGATCATTTTTGTCTCGCGTTTTCAATGGGCTACAACTTCCATATCGCATAGCTTCTGTTAATTCTGTTTCTGACATTCCAATCCCATTATCGAGAATTGTAATATAAGGTTTTCCAATTGCAGAAAATCTAATAGCTATTCTATCAGCTTTCGCAGCAATACTATTATCAATGATATCTGCAATAGCTGCCTCTATTGAATATCCTATGGCTCTTGTCGACTCCATTAAAACTGGAGCATAAGGCGGACAATTAATATCAGTATTTCTCATATATTTGCCTCATTTAAAAAGTATAAGCTTCTGGATTATTTAACATTTTAAAGAGCAGGTCATAATCGTCAATATTAAACTCACGGGTACTTCCTTGAAATTCAACAAGTACTCCGCTTTGAATCAAATAATCAACGCATCTTTGTACGTCCAGTTCTGTATGGCAAAAATCCTCTTTTAGCCGTACCAAGCTGATAAATACTTCTGAGGTATCATATTCTTTGATTTTTATCAAAAGCTCTTTAAACAGAATTGTTAAACTATTTGTATTTGTTTCATTAGTCAGTTGCGAGAGCCATTTGTCAAAATACTTCCTCCTCGGTTCAAACCATTCTTTACAGGCCACGTAATGCTTACCATTTATTTCATATGTTTTTTTCCAATATCTCGAATATCCATTTTCGTCTTTGAGCTGAGACCGTATATCCTTAGTAGCATCAATTTCTCTAAAAAACGGATGTCCCAAATGAAGATTCTCTCGACTCCATTCCGCTGAAAGCAGTCCAGATAGCACTTCTGAAGTAATTTTCTGGTGATCAATAAGATTAGATAATGTTGATTTAACGTGTTCTCCGATTCTATTATTAGACCCGATGACAATGTTTTGGTTTATCCATCCATGCTCTTGATATTTTGGAATAGAAGAATGTATTCTGGTTTGAAGAAGCAGAATTAGCTCATCGTACTTATTCAAGAGTTCTATGTCTCTGGAGAATTTTGCTTTATCTCGAAGTTCTAAAACAGCCTGTAGTTCCAAATCATATCTATATGAAGATTTTAAATCTGAAGTCATGTGATCAATATATTCTTTTATGGATGGTGTAAATTCACCACAAAAATGCTCTAATAATGTTTCAGCACATTTTTTCTTCAACTCTTCATACTTATTTAGGTATTTATGCCAAATTTCCTTATCTAATTTGCCGATATTTGTTAGTGAGGTTTTTCCATACCGATCATCCAGGGACTTAAAGTTCGATAATTTCATTCTTATTGATCCTACGCTTCTGAACTTTTCACCCTTTGGTTCCATAAAGAGATCTAGGGAATTCAGCACTGTACTAAGTGTTATTATTTCGGGTGTGTTATCGCTTATTTTCCCAAGCCAAGCCAAGTCATGTGACAAATACGTTTCTAATGCCAGTTCTAATTCTTCTTCTTTCCAATTTGGATTTCGACTCATTTTGTATGCCTCCGGACAATCTTAATACCACTTTCCTACATCCTAAATAATCACTTAGCTTTCTATCTTTGTAATGGGGCCCCTTTGCATCCAAATACGAGAATGCAGATCTCCAGTGTTTTACCAAGGCCATCCTTATCAGAAAAAAGATTTCTCCATCTGCGCTGTTACGATTATTTGTCTTGATCCAACTGATATACCCATTTATTCTTCTCCACTTCAAGTTTATTCGACACACTTTGATAATCAATCCTGTATCACAAACAAAACTTGCTCTGCAAACGTCAATCACTCGCCTTACTTATAGCTGGTCTTTTTGATATACTAAAAACTCAAAAACAGCTTTCTAAAGAGATCCTCAAAAGATCAATCCTCTGTCTTCACTTCGGACTCTTAGTGAACCATCCTGACCGATGTTTGGTAGCATTACCGCCTTTGGCACTGAATATCCAAAAGGATCCAAATTGTTTACGTGCTTCTTTAAGAATTGGGTTGATGTTCTGATCACCAACAACCCAAAGTGCACCTCCGTTACTGCGTTTATCTATAACTTCCAAGCCCTTCCCTTTCAGAAAGTCTGTCAGTCTTCCATTCTCCTCAGCATGAATAGGTTTAAGTCCATCAGAAACCAGCGTAGGTTTTATAGCTTTTTTTGTTTTCATCCTCATCGGTTCTCCTTCCCATTCATAAAGAGAAGGATTCATTTCCCCAATAAAGCGCGACCCTCCTTTCCCCCAATAAGAAATCGTCAATAAGTTCTTAGCCCTGGTCATGGAAACATATACCAGATTTCTCATTTTTATTATGAAATCTGCCATTGCTTCCTCATCGTCTGTGTAATAGTTGAAAGGGAAATTACCTTCCGCAAACATCGGAATAATGACACAGTTAAACTCCAGGCCTTTGGCCCCATAAGCTGTAACCACCTTTACTCCTGGCTTTGCCATTGAAAACGTACCGTCCTTGGTTACCTGCTCATGAGAAATACCGGCTGAGGTCAACCAGTCACTAAGTATTTTGATCTGTTTGTTCTTTGCTACGATAATCCCAATCGTGATCTTCGAATTTGCTTTTTGATATGCCTTGATCAGTTCAACAACATATTTTCTTTCTGCAGCCTGGTCAGATAGATGAACGATCTTTGGAATCTTCCCCTCCCGTTCTGGAATGGCTCGAATGCTCTTGTCATCATCTGACAGATTATTATCGTTCTTGCTCCGTAGAGAATCTGCCAGTGCTTCTATCTGCTTGGTCGTCCTCATAGATTTGGTCAGCTTTTTTGTTGTTGCTTCGATCCCCAAAAGCTTCGGAGTCCAATGTCTATCATGAATCTTTTGATTCATATCCATAGCGACCATCATATCTTTTATATATAAACGCATAATTGCAGTCATTTGCGCCATCGACAAGTCTTGAGCTTCATCAACTAAAACATGTTCAAATTTCATTTTCTCGGGGATCAATTCCGGATGACGTACCAAAAACAGTGTCTGATCTGCCCAGTCTCCCTGCCCTGTCCTCTCTAAAAGCTTACAGTAGAAGTTAAAAATCTGATAAGCCGTGACACGATCCGACGCACTCATCCGGATCTTGCTGCCACGCCCTTTTCTAGGTAGAGTAAGGTAATAATCCAAATCGTCCGTCCAGACGTTCATATCCTTCATCCAGTCAAACTCATCCATCCAGAAAGAAGGCTCCACTCCATGAAAACGATGTTTCCCGTATTTTATCTGATGTTCACTCAATGCTTTCTTGACATTCGTAAGTCTCTGGTCTATCCCCACCTTATTGTTAGGCGGATATTTTCTTTTCGGTGCAGCACCGCACTTTACCAACAGATCATATATGCTCTTTACATAGGAATTAATAGTACTGACAACAACACCGTCTTCCTGCTGCCCATTCACATGCAGGAACTCTCGCATAGTAGAGACCAATGTGTTCTGGAACGTAAAGATTGCGACCTTGTTTTTGGCATCAGGTCCATATTTTTCCAAGTACTTTTGCGCAAGTGCCATCAAAACCAGGCTCTTACCGGCTCCGGCATAACCTTTCACCATAAGTGTCCTGTTTCCTGCATACTTGAGGCAGGCTTTTTGCTCACTTGTCAATTCTATTTCTTGATGATAGACATCGTATACTCTGCCATCCATTTATTATCACACCTTCAATTATTTAAAAATCAAAATCAGAGAGAATGTCATCTATGTCCAAATCCGAAAGATCTCCAAAAGAATCTTCCTCCGGATTAATTGATCCCGCATCCCCCTCGTCCAATTCGGGAATAGCTATGCCATCATCCGCTTTCTTCCATTCTTCGGACACTTTTTCCCAAAACACTTTATCAATCATAGAAATATTCTTGATCTCCATAGTAAAACGCATTCCTGCAATAATCTATATGTGAGCAAAACATACAAGTGACTTTTACAACGTCTTTTCGACCGACAATCTCCTCTTCGTTTGTTGCTTCCATCGCTTCGTAAAGATTCATTCCCTTTCTTCCGTCGGGTGTAAGCAACTTCCCATATCGTCCAATAGCCATTTCCCTTACTTGAGGGTTTGGATAATGTATTTTGATTCGTTCATCTGTATAATAATAGCCCCCACATTCAGTTCGGTTCCCGTAATCCATGTCGTTTTCCCGGCGATCATAAGAAATATAATCATAGACTTGTCGCTTCTCTACTTTTCGAAGGCCTGGGAAAAGTGACATGACATTCCGGTAAACTTGATCTATTGTTATTCCTTTGTCTTTCATCAGATTATAAGTCGCAGAAATAAAGGCGTTTAATGCATAATTCTGCTGGAATTCCGATGAATAAGTCGGATATTTCTCCATCACATATCCCAGTACGTATTTCATGGGACAGACAGCATAATCCATCATGGCTTCCTTAATCAAGGTGGGAGGCATTTTATTATTGTCGTACTCATCAACCCTCTTTCTCTCATATGAAGCATTCGCCACCCGGGAGAATGAAATTTGATGTCGTTTAGCAAGAGATATCTTCTGCCCGGTCG
>CACXDE010000367.1 GCA_902766305.1 uncultured Ruminococcus sp.
GTCTTGCTCTTATTAAAAGTGTGATTTGTGATGAGTAGAAAAACAGCTATAGTATCATGTTATTTTCAGCCTAATTACGGAAGTATGCTTCAGGCATTGGCTACACAGATGGCGTTGGATAGTTTAGGATATGAAAACGAGACTATTGACATATCCGGCTTCAATAATGAAATAAAAAAAGCAAAACTTCTTTATTTTTTGAAGGCTTCTTTTACATCGACTATATTATTTACAAAGATTGGAAGAGCCCGAGACGCAGTTATTCGCAGAATGAGAAAGAACGAATATACAAAGAATATGTCCATCAGGAATTCCGCGTTCAAAAGGTTTGAAGAAAAATATTTTAAAATGTCACCGATTTTTAATTCAAAAAAAGAATTAGGTGACAATTGTGGAAGATATTATGCTATTCTGGTTGGCAGCGATCAGTTGTGGTTGCCCGGAAATATTGCTGCAGACTATTATACACTTAACTGGGTGGGAGAGAATGTAAATACCATAGCGTATGCAACAAGTTTTGGTCAGTCATGTTTACCGTCCGGCTCTGAAAAGCTGGCAAAGGTATTTCTGAACAAAATCAGGCATATAAGTGTCCGGGAACAATCAGGAGCAAATTTAGTAAAAAAAATATCTGGCAGAAAAGTTCCTGTTGTATGTGATCCGACATTGCTCTTTGATGGTAAGGAATGGAGTAAGATACAGGATAAAAAGGCAATTATAGACAAAGAATATATCTTCGTCTATTTTCTGGGAAGTAATACGGTACACAGAGAATTTGTAAAAAGGCTGAGAAATGAAACCGGATTAACGGTAGTTTGTTTGCCCCATATAGATGAATATGTTAAAGAGGATGAAGAATGTTCAGATATAAGACTGTATGATATTGATCCTGGTCAGTTTCTCAATCTGATTCGGAACGCGAGATATGTCTGCACTGATTCATTCCATTGTTCTGTATTTTCAATTCAGTATGAAAAAGAGTTCTTCACCTTCAGAAGATTCGCAAGCAAAAATAAGCAATCAACCAATAGTCGCCTTGATACATTATTTCAGATAACAGACATAAGAGGGAGATTGCTCAGCGGAAATGAATCAATAAGCTGTGTTCTGACGATAAAGACAGATTATAAGGATGTCAACGCAAGACTGAAAAATATCAGGGAATTTTCTTATGGTTATCTGATAAGAGCTTTAGAGGATAAAGGGAGTACGGATTGTGATTAACATAAAGGATAAAACCGGATGCTGCGGTTGTTCAGCGTGTTTCAATATATGTCCGAAAAATGCAATTATTATGAAACCGGATAATGAAGGATTCCTATATCCTGATATTCAGGAGGAATTATGCGTCAACTGTGGTTTGTGTGAAAAAGTGTGCCCTATTCAGAATCCAATGCAGGAAATCCAAAAGGAACAGACAGCATATCTGTTTCAGAATTCGAATGACCGGGTCAGGGAGGAAAGCACTTCTGGCGGGGCATTTACGGCGATAGGGGAATATGTCCTGAATCGTGGTGGAGTGGTAGTTGGTGCTGCTTATGATGAAGAATTCAGAATTATTCATTCAATAGCTGAATCTACTTTCGAATTGAGAAAATTCCGAAACAGTAAATATGCTCAGAGCAATATGCAGGATATATATAGACAGATCAGAAAGCTTCTGGATTCCGGAAGATTTGTGTGTTTCAGCGGAACTCCATGCCAAGTGGAAGGTTTGCTTTCATTTTTGAGAAAAAAATATGATAATTTATTGTGTGTGGATATTGTTTGTCATGCCGTTCCTTCTCCGAAGTTATGGGAGAAGTATTTACAGTATCAGAGTTCAAAAGTAAAGGATGCCACAAATATTTTATTCCGGGACAAAAAACCCTACGGATATAAATATTCTTCAATGAGTATCTATAAAGGAAATGATGTTATTTACAGGAATGGTGTAGAATCAGATAAAATGCTAAGGGCTTTTTTTTCGGAAATTGCCGATAGACCTAGTTGCTATGACTGTAAATTCAAAAAAAGATACAGAGAAAGCGATATTACGATATGGGATTGTTTTGAAGTATACAGGTTTTCACAGAAACTAGATGATGACAAGGGAACAACCAGAGTCTTGATTCACTCAGAAAGTGGTAGAAAAGTAATGGATGAAGTCCTCAAAGATAACATTTCACTTCAGGTCTCTGCTGATGCTCTGTGCGTCGGAGTAAAGGAAATGGTTTTCTCAGTTAAAAAAAATCCTAAGAGAGACGCTTTTTTTGCTGATATGGATAAGTTGGAGACCACAGAGTTTTTCAACAAATATTTTCCTGATGATGGAATAATGTATCTGAAGAAGACAGCTCGTAGGATTTTAATAATAACAGGATTATATTCATTTGCAAAAAAACTCAAGCAAAAAATGAAAAGAAGATAGAAACTTAGATTCTGAGGCAATGATATTGTTGTATATGAAAGGAAAAGTGACGCATGGATCCATTGGTCAGCATTATTGTTCCTGTTTATAATGTAGAAGAGGAGTTATCTGAATGTATAGAAAGCATTATTAATCAGACCTATGAGAAAATTGAAGTGATTCTTGTGGATGATGGTTCTACAGACAGAAGTGGTGAAATCTGTGAAGAATATCAGAAAAAGGATCAGCGGATAAAGGCATATCACAAAGAAAACAGCGGAATATCAGAAGCAAGGAATTATGGAATTGAGCATTCAAACGGCGAGTATATTGCATGTGTTGATAGTGATGATTACATAAAAAAAACAATGATTTCAAGCTTGGTATCCTTGGTTTTACAAAACGAAGCTCAGATTGCTGTTTCACCATATCAGAAGTTCAGTGATAAAAGTCAGCTGTTTGAAGAAACCGTTGTGGAGACCGGTGCTGTTGATTCAAAAGAGGCACTAATACAATTACTGTACCAGAACAGAGTGTTTCATACGGGTGCACATTGTAAGTTGTATTTACGCAATCTATTTGAAGGAATCAGATATCCGGCAGGCATATCCTATGCAGAAGATCTGGGTACAACATATAAACTCATAATAAAATCAGCAAGAATCGCGTACACTACTGAAAAATTGTATGGCTATAGAATACGTGAGCAAAGTATGATGCGGCAAGATTTTTCAGAAAAAAAAATGGCATGCATTCCTATTTCAAAGAAGCTATACAGTGATATTTGTGATATTTATCCGGATATAAGGGATGCAGTCGCTGTAAGGGCGTTCAATGTTAATCGTGCTGTTTATCTCCAGATTCCGTATAGTATGAAAGAAGAGCGCGATTTAGTGTGGGCCGAGATGAAAAGATACAGGAAACTTGTATTGATTAACAAAAAAGCAAGAATACTGGACAGAGTTATGGCGTTATGTTCTTATTTGGGCAAGTCGTTTTTTATGATTTTTGCTATTCCATACAGGAAACAGCAAATGGGCTTAAAGTAAAAGGTTTAAGATTGGAGAAATATTTTTCTTTGGGCTGTTGATTTGATTATTAGGAGATTATCTTATGAATATCAGAAATAAAGTCAAGAGAATTACACCAGTTTTTATATCATCAAGAATAAAACAGCTTCAGATGCTGAGATACAAAGGTTTCAAGAGACCATCGTGCAATGAAATGCCTTTATTCAATAAGCATGGTGAAATGATGCATTCATTTTTTTTGATGGATCAGAATTTTCCTATGGAATATAGTGCAACCGCCGGACAGACTCCGAGATATATTTTTTTTTTTTTTGTCAGATATAATTTACCCGTTCATTTTTATA
>CACXDE010000368.1 GCA_902766305.1 uncultured Ruminococcus sp.
AAGGGAATTATTATATAGAAATTTTTTTTACTTGTAAGGTTAACAAGATCAGTCAGCTAAAAGCCAGGCCTTCATTTCTTCTTTATTATCAAATATTTTGCAGTTCTTGCCGACAATATTCTTTGAATAAACAGTAAGATAATTACCGTCTGCATCTGAAATATTTACTTTGGATGTGCCAAATGAACCATCCCTACTCCAGATACCACTGCTGTCCTGGCTGAGAGAGAATACATTAATCATTGCATTTGTGGCATCAAAATATATTACATCATTGTATGCAAGATATGGCATATAACGAGCCTTGGTAACATTCTCACCAACAAAGGCAATAGATCTGTACCATGTGTCTCCTTCCTTATACATATAAGCTGCAACCTTCTTTACAATTGCATCCTCATTTACGTCAAGACGAATGCCATACTCATCTATCATCTGGATACTACTATACTGTGAAAGAATAGCAGGATCCAGCCAGAAATACTGAGAATATACTTTCTGCTCTGCATTTGCAAACATAGCGTTTACTACACGGTCTTCCTGTACTTCAATAAGTGACTTTACAACAGGATCATATCCAGCATATTCAAATTTAACTGAATAATCTCCCGTTTCATTAATGAGAAAATCAATAGAATATCCGGCAGCATCAGATGTTGTGCTGGCAACAACCGTATTATCTTTGTCCAGTAATTTTATCGTTGCACCTGTAATGACATTTCCGTCCGGATCATAAACCTTACCGGAAATTTTTACATATTTCCAGCCGCTGATTTTAACAGTAAAATCCTTCTGAGCAAGGTTATCTTTGCTGTCCTTGATGTTTACTCTCAGATTATAGTCTCCTTGATCCGACGGTTTGAATTTAGCAGTTGTGTTTGTACTATATGAAGAGTTTTCTTTCTTATCAAGTACAGTCCAGCTGGTTTCTGTCTTTTTCTTATAGTAATAAGCATACTTATAAGGCGGTGTACCGCCTTCTGCTTTGCCTGCGATAGTTATGCCTGTCTCCAGAGTAGCTGTTCCTGCACTTACAGACGAAATATTTTTAAGTGCTGAATCCGCCTTAACTGTGATGGTAAAATCCTTAGAATCAACTGCCCCATTATCATCCTTAGCATTTATTTTAACATTGTAAGTTCCGGCTGATGCAGGCTTGAATGAAACAGATGTATTTTTCGTATATGCTGAACCGCTGGCTGTAACATATGCCTTTGTCCATGTACTGTCAGTTGACTTCTTATAGTAGTATGCAAATTTGTAAGGGCTTGTGCCGCCTTCCGCCTTACCATTCAGAGTGACAGCAGTACCGGAAGTTACACTTGTCGCACTTACAGTTGACTTGTTTTTCAGCGCCGCTGTTACTGTCAGTTTGAACTCCTTGGCAACAACTGTTCCCTTGTCATCCTTAGCATTTATTTTCACATTGTAGGTTCCGGCTGACGCAGGCTTGAATGAAACAGATGTATTCTTTGTGTAAGCAGAACCGCTGGCTGTAACATATGCCTTTGTCCATGTACTGTCAGTTGACTTCTTATAGTAGTATGCAAATTTGTAGGGGCTTGTGCCACCTTCCGCCTTACCGTTCAGAGTGACAGCAGTACCAGAAGTTACACTTGTCGCACTTACAGTTGACTTGTTTTTCAGCGCCGCTGTTACTGTCAATTTGAACTCCTTAGCAGCAACTGTTTCCTTGTCATCCTTAGCATTTATTTTCACACTGTAAGTTCCGGCGGATGTCGGCTTGAATGTAACAGATGTATTCTTAGTGTAAGCAGAACCGCTGGCTGTGACATATGCCTTTGTCCATGTACTATCCGTAGACTTCTTGTAGTAATATGCAAATTTGTAGGGAGTCACACCGCCTGTTGCTTTACCGTTCAGAGTAACTTCTGTATCAGCCGCAATGCTTGCCGCACTTATCGTTGAGTTGTTTTCCAAAGAAGCGATCTCCCATTCACATATGAAACCTATATTATCCAATCCGAAAAAGGGTTCATCATCGCAAACACCTTTTTCAGACAGATCATTCCATGTCCAGCGCTCATTAGGATTATTAGGATTTACACTATTATATATCAAAATTGAATTTTCTTCTTCTTTTGTCCAGTTATTCGGCTCGCCTTTTGCCCAGTTAGTATAGGAGAAAGCTTCATTCGTAATCCATTTCCAGGATTTGTCTGACTTTTTTCGACCGCCGATCCAATAGGAATTCTTTTTCAGATCCTTTAACAGTCCTTCTATAAAAGTCTGTTCTTCAGGTGAAGTTATTGTAACCAGATGTCCTCCTAAACTTTCACAATAGCTTTCCGCATCATTCCATGTTTTACCAGCGCTATACACCTTATAGTAATTTTTTCCGAATTGTTTTGCGCCTGTTGGAACTGAAACACCCACACTGCTGGCAGCATTTACATCAATCCCGCCGCTCGAGACCTCCGTAAGCAAAGTCCCGCCTGTAAACAGCAAGGCTGCCGACATACTTACTGCGCTGAATTTTTTTAAAGTTTTTACAAAGCTCACAAAAACGCCTCCTTTAGATAATGCATCTAAACTTTTACTCTGTGCTAACTATATATATTGTACTTTATATTTTTATAAAAGTCAACACACAAAGCACAAAAAATAAAGATCAGCGGATAGAATGTACTAACCACTGACCGTTGTAAAAGCTCAAAACTAAGAGTGCAGAGTTCAGAGCTTGTTCTTTTTAATTTTGTATCAAATTCAAGTTCTGTATTTAATTCAGCATGTTTAGAAACTCAAAAGAGGATCAAAATCTGATATGCCATGATCTGGACTCTGAGCTTTTTTACCATGCAAGGACCTCATGTCCGTCCTCTGTAACAAGCACCATTATCTCCCACTGTGCTGAGGGCTTTTTGTCCGCTGTATATATCGTCCAGCCGTCCTCCTTGTCGCAGTATACCTTGTCCGTACCCATATTCACCATTGGTTCTATAGTGAAGATCATCCCCGGAACAAGAAGCATTTCTTCTCCGGCTTTGGATACATAGCTAACCCACGGGTCTTCATGAAATTCAATTCCGACCCCGTGTCCGCCTATCTCACGCACAATAGAATAACCGTTCTTTAGCGCGTGTTCATGCACTGCCTGTCCCATATCTCCAAGGAAGGTCCAGGGCTTGACCATCTCCAGACCCTTTTCGACACATTCTTTAGTCACATCAACAAGACGGCGTTTTTCTTCGCTTACCTCGCCGATGCAGAACATTCTTGATGAATCTGAAAAGTATCCGTTATATATCGTGCTGACATCAACATTGACGATATCCCCCTCTTTCAGAACAACATCGTCAGAAGGTATCCCGTGACAAACTATCTCATTTATAGATGTACACACACTTTTCGGATACCCTTCATAATTCAGGGGTGCAGGTATACCGCCCATTTCAGCTGTCTTTTCTGCAACAAGATCATCTATCTGCTGTGTAGTCATTCCGACTTTTATGTTTTCTGATACATAGTCAAGGACAGCTACATTTATCTTGCAGCTTTCCTTTATCTTTTCTATCTGATCGGGGGTTTTTATTATGCCGTGATCCGGAACCTCATGTCCCTGACTTCTTATATACGCTATCTTATCATCAAATTGTTCGTGGCATTTTTTATACTTTTTTCCGCTTCCGCACCAGCACGGATCATTTCTTCCCAATTTACTGCTCATTTCTCAATTTCCTCCTGTTCCTTTTCCGCCGGAAACAAATCAATATAAGTTTCCGTACAACACCGTTATATATTATACACGCATAAACCGGAATTGTAAATAGAAAATGGAGTAAAACACATCTAATTAACTACAAAAAAATTCCTCACTGCTACCGGAATAACAAGTTACTCCTAAAGCAGTGAAGAACAATTATTGTATTAAGATAGTTGAATAAGCTAACAATGCTCTTAACTCTGAGCTTTACGCTTTGAATAAACCACCATCCACCGAGAAGCCTCCCATTTCATGGTAATACTGTCAACTTAAACATATATATCACTGCCTTGCGGCAGTGAGTCCTCTTTCTTCAAAACTTCCACAAGGGGACGCCCTCTTTCCCATGGCGTCCCCTCTTCAAAAACAGTCCACCGGACACCCGCACCCCCATGGACCCCGCAGCCTTTGAAAAGGCTGGCGAAACTTTTAATTCTGGTTTTATCGTCAGGCCGGCAACATTCCCCTTTCAGGTAAGGCTTCTTTCCGTGATACTCTTATCCTGCAACAGAAGAAAGAAGTCTGATATGCCATGCTCTGGACTCTGAGCTTTGAACTCTGAGCTGAAATCAGTCTTTTACCAAAGCACGAATAATCTTCTTAGAAGCGGTTTTTTCAAATTCCTTGTCCCTTATAATAAGATTTACTATCTGTTTTGCGGCAGGGAATGTGTCATTTACTTCATCTATCTTCTGCTGTATAACCGCACGGATATCATCACATTCACAATCAGGATCAGGATAAACCTGTGCTGTGATAACACCAGCTTTGTCATATACAACAATCTCTTTTATCGGCTGGAAGTAGGAGAAACGGTTCTCTATCTCCTCAGGGGATACATTTTCTCCGTTTGAAAGTATTATAAGATTTTTCTTTCGTCCGGTAATGTAAAGATAACCATCGTCATCCTTATAGCCAAGATCACCCGTCATAAGCCAGCCGTCTTCGGAAATTGAATTTGCCGTTTCCTCCGGGTCTTTATAGTAGCCCATCATAACAGACTTGCTCTTTACCTGTATCTCTCCGTCAACAATACGAACCTCACATCCCGGTACGATCTCGCCTACAGATTCAGGCTTAGGACAATTTTTAACACCTGAGCATATTCTCGGCGAACACTCTGTCATACCGTAGCCCTGGGCTATCTCTATACCGAACTCCGCAAAGCCTTTTATTATATCAGGGCTGAGATATGCTCCCCCTGAATATACAATGCTGAAATTCTCTCCGAAAACTTCCTTTCCGACTGCAAGCTTGTCTCCGTCCTCACCTGCCATCTGTTTCATACGGTTAAGTATAGAAGCAGATATCATAGGAACGAACGTAACATCTACAGGACGGAATATTTTCAGGTTCTTTATGATACGCATAAGCGAATCGTTTATGCAAAGCTTTCTTCCATACCACAGACTGCAAAGTATATCACAGGTAAAGCAGAAAACATGATGTATCGGAAGAACAGTCATTCTCTTGTTGCCGTGATATCCAAGATCAGGCTCACAGGTAGCATTGTCGATAAGATTCCCGTTTGACAGCATAACGCCCTTGCTTTTGCCTGTAGTACCGGAAGTAAAAAGTATTGCGGCAAGCTCATTCTCCTGCGAGGAACGGTCAGGCTGTCTGCCCTCGTACTCCTTTAAAATATCCGCAAGATAAAGTGCGCCCTCATATTCTTTATGTATGTGGATATAGTACTTTACCTTTGGGCAAAGCTCCCGGAATGTCTCTATATCGTTTTCGTGGTTCTTGTCAACGAATACGATCTCGCTGTCGGAACGGTTGATCTCGTCTGCTATCCTCTCTGCATTATTAGAATTATCAAGAGGTACAGACACGTTTCCTCCGCACTGTATTCCGAACCACGCGACAAGATATTCATAGCTTGTCAGACCTATGACAGCGGCGTGTACCCTGTCCGGAAAACGCTCATTTATCCATGTACCAAGGCTGTCACAATCCCGGCGGAAATCCGCATAACTATGCTCCACAAACTGTTTTTTCTTATACTCGATAACGAAGCTTTCATCGCCAAAACGCTCATCAGCATAGTATACAAGATCTTTTAAGGTTTTAACTTCTCTCATCAGGCGATACCCTCTATATATTCTATAAGCTGTCCTACTGTCTTGCTTTTTGCTGCCACTGCCTGCTCGATCTCAACCTCAAATTCATCCTCGCAGTCGCCGAGCATGCAGATAAAATCATAGGAATTGAATCCAAGATCCTCTGCAAAGCGTGAATCCTCTGTTATATCATCACTGTCGACATCTACATAATTACAAATAAGTTCTTTAAGCTTTTCCAACATATCATTTTCCTCCGGTTCAATAAAATAATTTTACAGTCAGACAACTGCAATATTTCATAATACAATTCCGAATGAAGTGAAGGAGCTTCAATATCCCTCACTTCATCTAAATATCAAATATCATGCCATCTTGATAATTTCTTCTACAGTCTTATCAGGATTTTCGATGCTTCTGAACAGAACGCGACCTGTAAAGTAATACAGGAACTCTATTTCCTCCGGTGTTGCGCTGTCCTTCTGATATCCGAAATAGAAGGTCAGACCGCCGTCACCGGGTCTGTGCATTGCAGTGATATAGAAGGGCTGAGGCTGCTTGCCGCTGCAATACCATCTGCTCTTGAACGGTATATCCTTAAGATACGGTATAAGGCTCTTTCTTGTTGCCGGCTGATATGTAAAGCTTACGCTGTCATATACTGCACCCGGCTCTGTATTATAAGCAATACGCTGCTCATAATAGTATCTCATAGTTGAGAAATCAGCATGGAGGAACATTTCCTGCTGCTCCTTGTTGATTATCTGCATAGATTCAAGTACTGTAGCAGTCGGTTCAACTATTGTCCTCAGCGGCAGACAGTGCATACGTACACCGCCGCACTTCTTGTTAAGCAGGGTTGAACGTCTGCTGACGAAATTACGTATAGTTACGTCCTTTTCATTGTTGTTGAACTTTGAAAGAACAGTTCTTATCGCATGAAGAATTACAACGCTTGTGGGAATGTCATATTTTTCCGCAAAGTCAATTATCTTGTTTGTACTTTCCACATCAAGGTCATATGTCACCGTTGCGCCGTCACCATTGCGGGTGGGAAGCATACACCATCTTATGTCAGGATTATTCTTTTCCCTGCGAAGCTGCATAAGTCTGCCCGGTCCGGTAAAGTCAGTAAAGATAGGCTCCGGCTCTTTCATCTTTGCGTGCCAGTAAGCCTCATCACGTTTAGCCTTTTTTGACTCAGGATATTCAAGATCCTTCTTGACAGACTCAATATAGGATGTAAGCGGTGCCGGATACGGGAGGTCATACATAAGATGACAGTAAATATCCATAACATCCTTGGTGAACGTCACAACCGAACCTGAATCCGCACAGGCATGATGAACATTGCAGTAGTAACCGTTATAGCCGTCGGGCATAGACACTATAACTATCCTTGACAGCTCTCCTCCGTAAGTATCAAAGGGCTGTGAAGTCCATCTTTCAAGTATCGAGTGCGCCTTCTCCTCCGTCAGAGCGGAAAAGTCGTAATATTCAAAATACTAATTCTTGTACGGAACTATATACTGCCAGAGTTTATCTGTCTCCGGTTCACGCCATATACGCATACGCATTGCTTCACATCTCTCAACTGCACGGTTAAGTGCCTCACGAAGCACAGAAATATTAAGATCAGTTTTAAGGAAGGTTCCTGTACCGATATTCACTATTTCATCTGTCGGACTTAGCTGCAAGGTGTACATATGTACCATCTGGGCAGGCGTAAGCGGATAACAATCATGTTTTATTCCGCCGATAATTTTTTCCATTTAAAAGCCTCCATTTCTTGTTTTGCTCTGCCGGTCATAAAGCCGACAGAGCAGAATAAAGGGATTCTCTACCCCATTGTGATCTTTAGACAATTTTACCACATTGTCCAAATTAGGTCAACGTATATTGTAAATATTCATAATAAATTCAAAAAGATAAAAAAACGAATGAAGAAAAACCAAGTTTCTTCATTCGTCTCACACAATCACTTTTTGCAGCTTAGTATAATTTCGCATATCCTGTCCACATCCTCCATAGACAGATCAGCATATAAGGGCAGCGTCAGAACACGCTTGCTGATATGCAGGGCAACAGGAGTACGGTTTACGTCATATTTTCCGTGGAATGCGGAGAATGTATTTGTCAGCGGATAGAAATATTTTCTTGCGCCTATACCGTTTTCAGAAAGCTTTTCAAATACATCACTTCTGCTTGCGCCGAATACCTTTTCATCAAATACAACGGGATAATATGCGTAATTTGATTTTACATCCTTTTGTACAGCATTGAGCTGTATACCCTCTACACCTTCAAGATGACTGTTGTATCTTTCAACCACAGCCTTGCGCATAGCTATCTGATCATCAACATGACGAAGATTGCATATACCCATAGCGGCACAAAATTCATTCATCTTAGCATTTGCACCGACAGCACTTACTTCTTCCGGTCCGTGGATACCGAAATTTTTAAGATCATACAGCTTTTTGCCCAGAGATAAATTCCTGAAACAAACTGCACCGCCCTCTATCGTATTGAAAACCTTTGTAGCATGGAAGCTGAAGCAGGAGGCATCGCCGAAAGTGCCTATTCCCTGTCCCTTGTAGGTTTCACCGAAGGTATGGGCAGCATCATATATAACTTTAAGCTCATATTTTTTTGCTATTCTGTCTATTGCCTCTATATTACACACATTTCCGTAAACATGAACCGGCATTATGGCACTTGTACGGTCAGTAATAAGGCTTTCAAGCTGATCTGTATCAATGGTGTATGTCACAGGGTCAATATCACAGAAAACAGGTTCAAGCTTATTTCTGACAATAGCATGAGTGGTTGAAGCAAATGTAAAAGGCGTTGTAATAACCTCTCCCTGCAAATTCAATGCCTGCAAAGTCAGTTCTATCGCCATATGACCGTTTGTAAACAGGTCAATATTTTCCACACCCATATATTCCTTAAGCATAGCCTGGAGAGCCTTATGCTTTGGTCCCATATTTGTAAGCCAGTGGCTGTCCCAGATATCCCTTATCTCATCTATGTATTCATCAAAATCAGGCATTGACGAACGGGTAACTAATATTCTGTTCGGCATATTATACCTCCTTTAAGTCCACCACCGCGATCCTCGGCTCAAAGCAGCAGGTCGGTCTGACACAAACTATTCTCACTCCGCTTGCACGCTGAGAACCCACTTTCATAAATGTAGCTAAAACACTTGTTTTGCCGTGAAGCCCAAGAGGACCTATATCAGCCGCATTAACTCTGTCGGTTATCTGCTTTTCCATTTCAGACTGAACATCATAACGTCCGTCCGCCTGTGCCTGAAGCATCATTGAAGCAGCCTCAAAATGGCTTCTTCCTATACCTACCGCAAGCGTACACGGACTGCATCCAAGCTGTGAAACACCCTCGACAGCCCATTTCACTATTTCGTCAAGCACAGTCTGAGTATCATGCTTATGAAACACACGATAGGTCTTCGCTCTTATAGCAGGACCGCCGCCAAACATAAGAACATGAAGTCGGATACTATCCTCACTGCACCTTCTCAGCAGAACAGGCGCCGGCGCAACTCCGGCACTGTCAGGGTCAAGTCCGCCGGACTGATCGAGTCTTTGACTGTCATCCCCCATAATGCCCATCGGACGGCCGGGAAGCTTTCTCAGTCCCTGTCTGACACCTTCGTTTATAGCGTCAAGCATACGCCCGCTGACAGAAACATTATCACCAACCTCAAGCACAAGATGAGGTATACCCGTATCATCACAAAGCGGACTTTTATTTTTCTCAGCTGCCTGCGCATTTTCAAGTATAGTTTCAAGCACCCATCTTGCGTTATCGTTATCTTCCTTTTTTATTGCCTGACGATAGGCTTCTTTCTTGTCTTCTCTGAATGTCGAGCCTGCTTCTACAAGGGTATCGCTCACGAGAGAAACTATTCTGTTATATTCAATCTCAGTCATAAATGCTCCTCCCATGCGCCGCTGCAATAATTGCCGGATATTTGTCAACTTTCAGAATATGCAGTGCCTCCATACCAAGCTCCGGAAATGCTGCCACTCTGCGCTCAATCGTTTTATCTTCAAGCAAAGCTGTAACCGGAGGTATGACCGCATACAGAGAATTATATTTATCAAGTGCCGCAATGGTTTTTTCACTCAGTCTGCCCTTGCCCAAGTGAAGCTTTACTCCTGCCTTTGACAGCGGTTCAATGCTGCTTTCTATTTCAAGCTTATTGCTTGATGTAGGACCGACGCCGGCAGGACTTACAGCCGTATGGAAAATAACATTCCCTTTAAGCTCAATGCCAAGCTCGTCAACACGGTCTTCCTCGATAAGCTTTACTATTTTGGGCAGGACAGCGTCTCTTCCGCAAAGAATATATCCTGTTATCGTTATGGTATCACCGACATTAAGTGATGATACTGCTTCATCTGAAATAGGAGTTGTAATATCCATGTTTACACTTTCTTTCGTTTTTTGATAAGCACGTTAAGCCCGTTAGCAACCAAAGCCGCCAATATTGCAAACGCCGCGCAAAGCACAGGCATACAGTACAGAGCTATGGTATTCTCACTGATACCTGAAACAGAGTACAGCTTTCCCAGAGCATGCCATACTGCCGGATGCAGTACGTATACAAAAAGTGAATATTTACTGCCAAGTACAGTCAGCTTTGAGTTTTTGAATTTATCACCTTTGTTTATACAAAGCAGGAAAAGTGCTGTAACCTGAGGGAATGTAACAATATTAACGCCGAAATCTCTGCCCATGATAACCCTTTCAACCGGGCAAAGCAAGGTAGCAATTATAAAAATTGCCAACAATATTTTATTATCAATTCTGAATTTATCTTCTTTTCTGTGAAGCCAGTATCCCAGACAGAAAAACAGCATACCTTCGATAAGGAAATTACGGTATATCATATTCTGTACCGGAATGCCGACTAAATGCGCTCCCTGAGCCAGTGCGATATACAGCACAGTACAAACAGGCACAGCATATGCAGTAAATTTTGTCAGCTTGAATTTTTCGATCACACCAAAAATAATATAATCATAAAGAAGTGCGAACAAAAACCACATCTGTCCGGCAACTATCATAGGGCTGTTGAATACTATCCATTTGAACAGCGCTTTAAACGAGAAGCTGATATTTCCTGTAATAATCGCAATGATGATATAAAACACTGACGCAAAAAGGGTTATCATTCCGATATGTCCGACTTTCTTTTTATAATTGACGGAACCGCCTTTTTTAAAGCAGAAATATCCGCTCACCATAAAAAACAGAGGAACACAGAAACGCGCTATACACTGAACCAGAGTACCCATATATCCCGGAAATTCGCAGTGCATAAACACAACAAATATGCAGGCTATTCCCTTTACAAAATCAAGAGTATAATTTCTGCTTGATGTATCCTTCATATATCATACCTCAAAAAGCTCTTTATATTTTGATTCGTCCTCTATAACGCCGTATGCCTTTGCTCTCATTACAATTTTTTCAGCCCAGCACCGGTGAGGTCCGATCTCATTCATCTTGTTGCCGCTTGCGCTTTTTATAACCCCGCCGCTGGTATCAAGTATCTGCAAAGCGTCGTCATATACTTCCTTTGTAACAGCAAGCATACTGTTTACATAAGGAATATGCGTAGGATGAATTATAGTTTTTCCGATAAAGCCGTTGGCTCTGTCAAGAAGAAGCTCTCGGAGAAGTCCGTCCACAGCGTCATTTATCATGGTAGGCTGTTTAAACAAAGACTTATTGATAGATTCAGGTGCTTTTTCAAATTTCATAGACTTTCTTGCACGGAAATATTCCCAAACCGGTCCTGAAACGCTGTAATCATTATGTCTTGAGAAAACATTCAGCACATCCTTAAGACAATCAGCGACAGTCATTATATCGTATATAGTATAGTTGATACCTCTTCTCATACCGAAAACAGACGACCAGTCAGTACCGCCGACTCTGACATTGAGAACCAGATTTTTATGTCTGTCAAGAATCTCCTTTACTCCCATAAGCTCCGGTATCCTTGTTTCGAGATAAGCCATTTCCTTGCTTTCAAGTATAGGCATACCGTAGATTATCTCTCCGAAGTGCTCATTAAGCTCCTCAAGATGCTCAAAATAAGCCTCGCCTACATCCCTGTTGAATTTAGGGAAGTTAAAAGCTGTCACAAGATGAATATGCTCCGGACGAAGCATAGAAGTAAAATGCCTGAACTGTTCCACATTTCTTACACGAAAGATGATAAGCGGTATTTCTTCATATTTAATAGCACCCTCAGCAAGCTTTTCATTCAGAGAATCAAGCAGATTAATAACATTTTTTTCAGCTTCCGGTACAAGCTCTTCCCTGCAGGCGTCCTCAAAACACATTACCATTGATGTAAGACCGGGATATTTTTTTGTCAGTATAGGCTGGAGAAAATCCTTTGTTCCGGGCATATACATCGTAGCACCCAGACAATATCTCAGCATATCACGGTCGGTATATTTATCAAAATTAACAGGCTCGATTACAAACTTTGAACCTGGCTGATTAGCATGATGCCTCATAGATCTTATCCTTCCTTTTTCAGACCAGACTACCCTTAGGAGACCACACTGCTTCGGGGTAATATTCATCTATCATTCTCTTGACAAGAGAACACTGCTTAGCGCGCTTTCTTGCATCATCCTCAGTGCTGTCCCAGCTGTGAGTAGCCGCAACAGAACCGCCTGTCTTAAGATACAGCGGCGCAGCAATGCGTATCATTTCCGGAACCTCATAGTGACGGATAAAGCCGCCTGTTGATTTCGGATTTTCAGTATGAATATCTATAGGACAGTCTACAGCCTGACGCATAGCGGCAAGCATCTGTAATTGAATGTCACGGACAGGATTAATAGAATCTGCGCCGATATTTTCAAGAAGCTTTGCTGAACAGGGGTTGCCGTGTCCGGCATGTGCTGATACCTTGAAGTGGCAGTCAGACGGTATCTCCCCTGCCTTGCGCA
>CACXDE010000369.1 GCA_902766305.1 uncultured Ruminococcus sp.
AGGCAAACCATTGTAATCATGCTCGATGGACCTTACCGTACCTATCCGGATGTTTTTGGGATATTTTCCGCCGTATCCGGATGTTACAACTATATCTCCCTTTTCCATCTTGTGCTGTGCGGAAATATTTTTCATAACGGCAACATTCTGTTCAGAATATTCAGGCGTACCCGTAAGTATGCCCTGATTTTCTGTTTTCTTGTCTATAGCTCCAACCTTTGCGTCCGGCGAAATAATGGCGGATACCTTGCATGATCTGACGTTCACTTCACTTACAAATCCTACAAGACCGTTTTCTGTAACTACCGGATCATCCTTGGATATGCCGTCGTTTGTACCCTTATCTAAAACAAAACCATAGAAATTTTCATTCGGGTCCCTTGCAATCACAGTAGACGGTACCATGGAGAAATCTTCATTGCTTTCTTTTATGTCATAAAACTTATTCAGCTTTTCATTTTCTTCTTTAAGATCATAGTATTCTACAAGTATATCGTTAAGTCTTCTGTTTTCTTCCTTTAGTTTGCTGTTTTCTTCTTCAAGCTTTTCTATATCCTGTACAGGCCTTACCGCATCTGAAGCACCGCCGGTAAGACTTGCAGCAGCCCTCTGGAGAGGAGAGAAGATAAGACCTGTGAAAAAGCCGTTGACAGTACTGTTACCGGCTGTCACCAGGGCAACAATAAGCAATATACATACTGTTGTAACAAGTATCTTCATACCATTCCCTGACGATTTTTTCAAAGCAGCACCTCCTTTTTGGGATATCATACATCATCTTCTGCCGAAGCTTTCAAGCTGTATTCCTGTTCCGTCAACTACGCAGTCAAGCGGTTCGGAAGCAGTCTGTACAGGCATTCCTGTCTCCTGCGAAATAAGCAGGTCAAGCCCTCGGAGCAATGCGCCGCCTCCGGTAAGTGTGATACCGTTGTCAATAATATCTGCCGCAAGCTCCGGCGGTGTTTGTTCAAGTGTGGTTTTGACAGCCTCAACTATTGCAAGAAGCGGATCAGCAAGAGCGTCTCTTATTTCCGCAGCACTTATTTTTATATCCTTAGGAAGACCATCAGTTAAATTCCTGCCCTTTACTTCCATACTGCCCTCGCCCTCATAGGGGTAGGCTGAACCTATATTTATCTTTATCTCCTCAGCGGTCCTTTCGCCGATAAGGAGATTATAATTTTTTTTCACATACTGTATTATTGATTCATCGAACTTATCACCGGCAACACGCACAGAACAAGCTGTCAGTATATCGTTGAGTGAAATTACCGCTACCTCGGAGGTTCCGCCGCCGATATCCACGACCATACTTCCTTCCGGTTCGCTTACAGGAAGTCCGGCGCCGATAGCGGCTGCCATTGGTTCTTCTATAAGCTCGATCTGCTTTATTCCGGCACGGTTCATTGCATCCTGCACAGCACGTCTTTCAACATCTGTAACGCCGGAGGGTATACACACTATAACCTTAGGCTTTGAGAATAACGAAGACTTCACGACCATTCTGATAAAACGTTTGAGCATTGTTGCGGTTATATCAAAATCCGCAATAACACCGTCCTTCAGCGGACGCACGGCGACTATAGAACCAGGAGTACGTCCTATCATTTCCTTTGCAGCAGTGCCGACAGCAACCACAGAATCGGTACGCAGATCAACTGCTACTACAGAAGGTTCTCTCATTACAATGCCTTTTCCCTTCATGTATACCAATGTATTGGCTGTACCCAGGTCAATACCTATATATTTTGAAAACATATTATCCCTTTTCCTTTTGTAAACTATCTCTATTTTCACCGGTTAATATGTTGGGGCTGCCGCCCCAAACCCTGCCCGGGCTGCTCGCCCGGACCTCGCAAGGGGCTGAACCCCTTGACCCGCATTTTTTGCAATTATTATTTTGGACTGCTATAAATTCAACAGTTATAATTATAACACCCCAGATGATGTTTTACTACCCGAAATAATGGACTTTATATATTTATACAAAAAATCCTTCGGCATCAATAACCTCTGTAAAAAATTGACGGTGTATTTTATTTAACTCCTGTTGAACCAAAACCGCCGCTCCCTCTGTCAGTGCCGCTGAGCTGCATGGTTTCCACAAAATCAGCGCAAATAACAGGCATAATAACCATCTGAGCTATTCTTTCCCCGGATCTGACTGTATATTCCTTATCAGAAACATTGCAAAGACCAACGCATATCTCGCCCCGGTAATCGCTGTCAATAACACCGACACCGTTTGAAAGGCAGATACCGTGTTTTACACCGAGACCGCTTCTTGCGAAAAGAAATGCAGCCATACTGCTGTCCGGAAGCTCTATCGCTATACCTGTAGGTATCATAACGAGATCGCCGGGTTTTATTACAATATCGCTGTCAATGCACGAATAAAGATCAGCACCGGCAGAACCGCAGGTTGCTCTTTTTGGTATCTGTGCATTTTCCCTCACTTTTTTTATTTTAACAATATTTTCCATATGTTTCATTCCTAACTCAAATTAATTCCACTTTCAACTTTCCGCATTCCACATTGAAACAACAGGTTTTCAACCGAGTTTTCAACAATTTCAACATTTTAACAAACGGCTTTTCAACCATTCAACATTCGGATGAAAATCAATACCCATTATCTGCCAATATTAAAAGAATGGCTTCATAAGCGTTTTTTCTTATACGCCGCGGTAATAAAGCCCCCTCGTAAAACCGTCTGAGGGTGTTTTTCCAAGCTTATGTTGTCTCAAGATTTCCGATTTTTCAACCGGACTTTCAACAGAGAATCTGAGAACCTCAAAATCAATACCAGCCATCTGATCTTTTTTATCTGCCATAGAAAGGGGGACACTGTTTAGTATTTCCGTGCATGAACCGAAGCATTTCAGCGGAAAATCTATTCCCTTCCTGTCACGAATGTACGGCGTTGTTTTGCAGTGCTTACAGCCCTTACCGTCATTCATAGCCGGACAGTTTCTTGTCAGCATAAGCGGAAGACGGCCGTATGAAATTATACCAACAGGCATAACGCTGCCAAGCGCAGATATCTGCTCCAGAGTCAGTTCAAAAGAAACCTCGCAGTCAGTCATACCCTTTGAATGGAAATATGAAAGTGTTTCCGTATTTGCTGCATTCAGTCCGAAGCTTCCGTGAACCTCCATACCAATCTGAGAGGCCATTTCTATTACAGCAACATTGCCGGCTGATACATCATATATGCCAAGCTCTTTAGCACGCTTAATTCTTTCAAAAACAATGCTCTCTATACCGAACATTCCTCTCGGAACATCAATTGCAACAGCAAAGCCCCTGTCCATAAGTGCATCAAGCTTTTTATCAGAAAGCGTGCACGGAACATATATCAGCTCGCTGTCAAGAAAATCATCCGGTATATTATCGTCCGTGAATCTCGCCCGGTATCTGTCAGGTCGGTTGCTTTTTCTTGTATTGGTTCTCTGTCTTTCAACATTATATACCGGAATACTTTTCGTTTTTTCTCTCTGCTGAGATATTTTCTCAAGGCAGTCTGTTCTCATAAGGTTAAGCACAGACGCCGGGAGCATCAGTCCTTCATCTATGTTGCATTTCAGGTTTCTCAGCTTATAAGGTGTGCCGCCTGTTTTACCAAGGCTTTTTTCACACCTGACTTTATCAAGCGGCGCATTTCTTGCCTGTTCCGGTATCATGCCGATTGATACAGCCTTATTGCCGTCCTTATCTTCAACAGACAAAACAGACTCATGATTCTTTTTCACTGTCAATGAAAAATCTACAGGAATATGCTGTCTTTCATTTTTATAGATTTCGTGTATGCGTCCGAAGGTTTTGCTGTCAGCCGCTTCAACATTTTCTTTTGAACGAATGCCGAACATTTCAACCCCGGTTTTTCCCGTATAATAGCCGTCAGTAAATCCTGAACGTGAAAATACAGCCCTCAGCATTTCCATTGTATCCGGTGAAACACTGCCGCTGTCAAGACTTTCACGGCAGGCAGCCACCGCAGCTGCTACATATTCCGGTCTTTTCATTCGTCCCTCTATTTTAGCAGAAGCAATACCCATCTGTTCAAGCTCTCTCAGTCTGTC
>CACXDE010000370.1 GCA_902766305.1 uncultured Ruminococcus sp.
CTGCGAAGCGGAGGACGAATAAACTGCATACGTATGTTAGGAATTGAGGCGACAGAAAAACCGCTTCAATGGAGGAGGAATAGCATAATGAAGGATAGGATCGTCAGTCTGAGAAAAACTTTGGGGCTGACTCAGAAACAGTTCGGAGAGCGGATCGGTGTACAGAGGGGCACGGTCGCTAACTATGAACTCGGAAGAAACATTCCGACCGAAACCGTACGGCTTATGATTTGCAAGGTCTACGGCGTAAACCGGGAGTGGCTTGAGACCGGCGAAGGGGAGATGTTTGAGAAAAAGAGCAGATATGACCAGATTAGGGAAATGTCGGAGGAATATATGAAAGGTGAAAGCGATTCATTTCGCGACAGGCTCATCTCAGTGATATCGGAATTGTCGGAAGAGCAGCTGGCTGTCTTGGCGGAGATTGCGGAGAGGATTGTCAGGTGATGAAATCTATGTTCATTGAATCATTCCTTGGGGCTTTATTCGGGGACATAGGTTAGATTAGAAAGGCACCACAGCCCACCTCAATATGAAGCAGGCGCGGCACCTTTATTAATTCTGTTGCATTAATGTATGTTCTTGTACATAATTGCGAGTCAGGCTAATGGATCAAAAGGCTGCGAATCATTAAGAAGACTAGAATGATATGCTTTCCAAATGCTAATATGATCCTTTACTGCTTTATCCGTTGCACCTTCACTACGGAAATTTGAGGTAATATCGAATATCTTGTATTCCGAGTTTAAACTGTTTTCGATCTCTTCGATTATTGTATTGATATAATTTTCATCAAATGCCTTGCGTTCGGATACCGCATTCTCCCAAAAAGTTGGAAACCACCACATAATATAACGCAAACCGGATATTTTGGTTATTGTGTCTTTGGCAGGACGCTGAAAGGACACATCATAGTATCTTTCCCAGCCGTTTATATACTTGCATAGGGCAAATACTTTTTTATCGTCTGTTGTTAATCTCTGATTGATAATAACGTTATTTTCCGGGAAGGTCTTGCCCAAGATTTTAATTAGTTCTTTTGCCTTGTATCCCTTTTTGATTTTTTCTGCACTTTGGATGATTCGTCCCTTAAGAGGAGAAAACTCTTCTCTGTTCAAACTGTTTATGATCGGATAAAATCTCTTTTCATTGTCTTCGAGAAGACCGAGTTTTTCACGTAACCAAAGCAGTAAATTACCGCTAACAGCTTTTTGTTTCTCGTTCGTGATCATAAAAAGCTGTTGCCTTTCACGTATTTTAGGCGTGACGAACAAACAGAACGCCATTTCATAATCGTCATCGTCCTTTAAGTCGATGCTTCTGAAATTGTCACTAAAAGAAAACAGACGATGTTGGCCATCGATGATATCGATGGTACCTCTGTAATCTTCCAGATCAGAAGAACTATCAGGGATCATGGTGAAGTAACGTTTTTCTTTTTTTGTCTCTCCGTTAGGATATGTGACATCAACGTCTTCTGATTCAATCTTTATTTGTTTATGAAACTGGTTTTCCTGTTTCGTGGAAATCAGTACACTTTGAGGAAGGATACCGCTTTCTTCCCCGACATATTTTGCAATTTCCTCAAGATGTTTCTTTTCCAAAGGCCTTTGCGCATCCTGAACTTCTCCAACCTGGATGTCCTCTGCAAGTTGAACCAAGATTCTGGGATCTGCCTTGCCGACGTAAAAAATGTCATTTCTTTGTTTTAGCCTTTCAAGATCAATTCGTTGCATAGATTATTCCTTTCCTGTATTTTTTTTTACGATCTGTCTTTTCAATAAGTAGTGAATATTATTGCTTTTATGTTCATTACAGTAGGAGCAAAGCATCTGATAATTGTCCGTTAACTCGTCGCCTACGTAGTCCCATGGAATAATGTGGTCATAATGGCTGTCTTCAATTTTAAGAGGCTGATTACAGCATGCACATTTGTAATCCTGTAGAGACAATATACGAGCTTTCTCTGATAATGGAACAGGCTTACGAATGTCACTTTTCCTGAAAAAAGCCTGTATCCATGAACTGAGCAATAAGCCATCTGATTCAGTTAGTTTTGTTCCGCATATATCATAAACCAACCTAATGCATAACTTGGTGTGATTTTTTGTTCTTCGGAACTCCGAACGTACACTATCTTTCATAGCAGGAGTACTTTTTAGCTTTTGGCAGACTTCTTCAAGAACAAATAATAGGAGAGTGTGGTGAAGTTGAGAGAAAAACGTTTCTTCGTTGCAATCGTTTATAGTCATTAATTCAAGGATTCCATTCATATCATCCATAATATACACCCATCTCCTTTTAATATTAATCGTATAGTAGATCTAAACAATTGTCAATATATTTTACTTGGAAATTTGCGTATTATTAAATTATGAATATTTAGATCTAAATATAATAATCTTTGATTTGCTTCTCGATTTACTATTGAAGGAAATGCCTATTACTTTATTGTTTTTTTACATTAAGCTTGTACCCTGTAAAACAGGCAAAAAGCATCACAGCAAGCCTCAATAAAGAATAAGCGCGATGCCTTTTGATATCATGTTTCAAAAATAATAATTGTAGATTTTCATAATAACTGTGATAGATTATTCATGCCTTGTATCTTTGAGGCATCTTTGAGTTTGAGTTTTCATCGCCATTGACCGCATGAAGGGACAGGGGATATGAGATAATTATTATGGGATAGTTTGAGAATTCCTTTGATTATAAGCCTTTGGGCACAATTAGTGTAACAGTACTTTTTTGCTCAAGCTGGTCCTCTTATGTTGGGTTCATGCAGAAACACCAGTGTTTTGTGATATACTGTAGTTGTTTTGTTAATGAACCATAAAAGTGGATAAGTCGAGGATTGGACCATGGCAGATGACAAACTGAAGATCCTGTACCTTATGAAATTGCTCCTTAATGAAACAGAGAAGGACCATCCTATGAACGCAGCAGAGATTGCTGAGAAAATGAAGGAGCGTTATAACTATACAACTTATAATCGGAAGACCATTTACGCGGACATTGAGCGCCTTAAGACATACGGACTGAAGATAGGACAGGCGAAAGGTTCAAGCTTCGGCTACTATGTGGAAGAGAGGGATTTTGACCTTGCGGAGCTAAAGCTTATGGTCGATGCCGTTCAATCCTCGAAATTTATAACAAAGAGAAAGTCCAAGGATCTGATACAGAAGCTTGGATCACTCACCAGCGAGTATAATGCCCGACATCTCAAACGTGAGGTTTATATCAGAAACCGGATCAAGTCGTCAAATGACAGTATCTATGCCAATGTTGACACGATTCATGCTGCCATTAATGATAATCGACAGATTAGTTTCCGGTACTGCGAATGGACGGTGGGGAAATCATTGGAGCCACGGAAAGACGGCAAGCTGTACACTGTGTCTCCGTGGGCGCTGACATGGGATGATGAGAACTATTACATGGTGGGTTACGATGCGGATGCCGAGATGATCAAGCATTACCGCGTTGATAAAATGAAGAACATGCGAATGACGGACAGTAAGCGTCTTGGCAAGGAACGGTTTCAGAATTTTGACCTTGCTGCTTTTGCACGCAAGACTTTTGGCATGTATGGTGGTGAAGAAAGAGAACTCACGCTGGAGTGCGAAAATCATCTGGTCGGTGTGATCATCGACCGGTTTGGGCGAGATGTCACTCTTATCCCAGCAGACGACGAACATTTCCGAACTAATGTGGCAGTGGCGGTCAGCCCGCATTTCTTTGGGTGGCTTGCTGCAGTAGGGAATGGGATACAAATTGTTTGGCCGGAGGAAGTACGGAAACAGTGCAGAAGATATCTCCAAGGAGTAGTAGACGCAATGAATAATGAAACATAATATGATAGTGCTATTTAAGTGATTATGAACATGATATTATGTTTGATTTAAACAATTGGTAGTCGCATAAGTCGAGAAAATGGCATAATGATAGGGCTTCCTATATGGAGTATATTTTGTAACTAAGCGAGGGAAAATATGTCTAAAAGAGTCATGTCAGTCTTGGAGGAAATGACCGGGGGAAAAAGCTATAGGGCTCATAAGTATGGACTTGATAATAATGACCGGCCATCTATAGACTATACCGAAGATAATATAATATGGCAGGAAACTGCGGAGACAACGCGTCATAGAAATTACGTTCCCTTGTGGGATGAGAGCAAGAAAGTGCTTTCTAGTGGAACAAATATACTGACGTTTTTTCTCGATGGCTCAAGAAGAGTCTTTAAAGTAGATGATATGGGGTTTGTTCTCCCTGGAGGGAGAAATGTTATCTATCCAGTTATAGCGGGGCAAATTGGAATCGGATGTACTAGGCGAGAAAATCGTGTCCTCAAATTAGAAAAATTTCACCAAGAATTTGTGATTTCAATGCCTGATATTGCCAATGCTGATGGAAAAGCAGGGTATTTCCCGGCACTGGCGCAGAAGCTTAACTCCTGTCAATCATTAAAGAACGCTAACATAGAGTTTTCAACAATTCTTGAATATAAAACTGCTAAAAATCCTGACACAAAATATGAAGATAAAGGTACTGCATTAGTGCAGGAAAGAATGTCCATTAGGGAACGAGAAATGGTAGCAGAGCTCGTAAGGGAAGGAAAACTTGATCAGGACAACTATCTTATCAAAGATGGTTCGCTGGAATATAGACCAACTAAGGATGATCGTGCTGATCAGAGGAAATATCAGCAGTTCAGAAATAATTATAGTTTCGTACTCGGTGTTTCAAAGAATTTCAATCCGGAAGTGTGTAAGGATGTAAACGGAAAATCAAACCCAGGCTATGTCGCGGATTTGCCATTGTATCATAGAACACCAGTTGCATGCTTCAAAAATCAGGAATTGTTTGGGGACGTTAAATTTGCTGTTTGGTACATCAGAATACGGGATACATCAAAGACTCGAACGGCTTTTGATGGAGTTGTAAAAGTTGAGAAAATGCTAATCACTCATGAGGAAAATGAATATGGAATTGATAGCGAACTCGTGGACCTCTTAAGTGCAAGTATTATAAATGAACGAAACCCTGTATGCTACGGCTCTGATCTCAGATGGGCAAATCATTTGTATCCTGTATACCTAACTGAGACATATGTAAAATCCAGGTATTTAAGCGCAGACAGTTTTCTGCATCTGTTTTAAGTGGAGGAGATAACAATGAATAAATTGATCGGACGCGTCTTGGCAACAGAAAAATCGCCAACAACCATGGATAAGTTTACATTCTGGACTAATTCTGATTTAAAGCTTCATGCTTTTGATATTGTAAAAGTACAACATATCGAAGGTTCATTCACTTTTGGTGTCATTGAAAACATCTCCCATATCACGGATGCACAAAGCTTTCTAACCAATTTTATATCTAGTGATTTTGGCGATGTAACTTTAGATGAACCAACACTGCGGATTGGGATGAACTATGTTGAAGCATCTGTTTCGTATAACAGCAAGGGAATATATACACCTGTTCATAATAATGCTCAAGTATATCTCGCAAATTCAGATGAAATCAATGCAGCACTTGGATTAAAGAATGTAAAGAATCCTTTAGTGTGCGGTTCCTTAAAAATGTACGAGGGAACAGATGAAGAGGTTTCATTGCCTGTTCATCTAAACTCCCAGTTCATCTTAGGACCGGAAGGTGCTCATTTGAATATTTCTGGTATATCGGGACTAGCATCGAAAACATCTTATGCGATGTTTCTTATGAAGGCAATCCAAGAAAGCTATTTTAATAAAGATCAGAATGATCCAGAAGATAGTGTTGCTTTTGTAATCTTCAATGTTAAGGGTAGAGACTTGATGGCGATTCATCGAGAAAATGAATTTGACCATGAACCAGAGGGAGAGAAAGAGCGAGTACGCAAAGAGTATAAGGATATGGGGTTATCATTTGATCCATTCCGTAATGTATCTTATTATGTGCCGTATTATGCAGCTACTTCTGCAAAACAATCTACATATTTGTTACGCGATGATGTAGAGGACTATCGGCAGGACGGAATCTTAAAAAAGTTCAAATACTCTTATGAGGAAGACAAAGAAGCCA
>CACXDE010000371.1 GCA_902766305.1 uncultured Ruminococcus sp.
CAAGAAAAAATCCGAAAACTCCTGAAAGTGCGGCGCTGTGTTCTATATATGACAGCGAAACACATATGCACGAAGAATATGAATGCAGCTGCTATCTCAGCGGCAATACGGTAGTGCTTTATTGAATCAATAACCATGTAGGAGCTGCTGCATTAAATGCGGCAGCCCTTTTTGTATGCCGAAATTACAATATGAAGTAATTCAATATTAAATTTAGTTTTTTGGGAAAGGGTTCTGGGGGATAAGCCTTTGTTTTAAACAAAGGGTTTCCACCAAAGAGGTTTATATGTTATGGAAGCAATTCAGATCATTACGATGATATTTGTGATTATTTG
This sequence comes from uncultured Ruminococcus sp., assembly GCA_902766305.1. Taxonomy (GTDB): domain Bacteria; phylum Bacillota; class Clostridia; order Oscillospirales; family Acutalibacteraceae; genus UBA1213. Next base: position 336 of record CACXDE010000371.1, read on the forward strand.
TACAGCGGTTAATGTTTATTTGCTGCTTAGAAAAAACAGCTCTGAGGGCAGCGGTGAACTTAAGAACCAGATAAAGCTGCTGGAAGGACAGCTAAGCCGTCTACAACAGGAGCAAAACCGCAGCTACAGCGATCTCCGGCAGGAAATAAACAATAATATCAATTCAAATGTTTCGGTTTTGGGCGATGGACTCAGAGACTTAGTTACAATACAGCTTGAGGGAATGACAGGTACGGTATCAGCGCAGCTTGACAGTATGAATAAAAGCACATCCGCTCAGCTGAAACAATTCGAGGAACGTCTTCGCACTCTTGAAACAACAACGGAGCAAAAGCTGTCGGGTATAAGGAATACCGTTTCCTCACAGCTGTCTCAGATATCAGAGGACAACAGCCGTACCCTCAGGAAAATGACGGAGGATAATAACAGGCAGCTTGAAAAAATACGTGGAACTGTTGACGAAAAATTACAGGAGACACTTGATAAAAAAATAACCGACTCCTTCCGCCTTGTCAGCGAACGTCTTGAACAGGTATACAAGGGGCTTGGCGAGATGCAGAGCATTGCACAGGGAGTCGGTGATCTGAAAAATGTTCTTTCAAATGTAAAAACAAGGGGTATACTTGGTGAGATTCAGTTGGGCGCTATTTTAGAGCAGATACTTGCGCCGGAGCAGTATGCTGAAAATATCGCAACAATTCCCGGCAGCAGCGACAGAGTGGAATTTGCCGTAAAGCTCCCCGGCAGCGAATCCGGAAAGTATGTTTATCTTCCGATAGACTCAAAATTCAATGGTGATCTGTATGCTCATCTCCAGTCTGCGTATGAATCGGGCGACAAGCAGCAGATATCAGCTGTCAGGAAAGAGCTTTTTGCAGCGATAAAAAAGAACGCTAAAGACATACACGAAAAATACATATCTCCGCCGTTTACAACTCAGTTCGGAATAATGTTTCTTCCCTTTGAAGGTCTGTATGCTGAAATAGTGAACAGCGAGCTTGTGACTGTTCTTCAAAGGGATTATAATATCAACATTGCCGGACCATCCACAATGGCTGCTATGCTCAATTCTCTGCAAATGGGATTCCGTACCCTTGCTATACAGAAAAGGAGCAGCGAGGTATGGAATATTTTAGGTGAAGTAAAAACAGAGTTCAGCACATTTGAAAAAGCTCTGAGTGATACGCAGAAGCATATAAAAAAAGTAGAGGACGATCTTGAAAAGCTTGTAGGAACAAGGACACGTCAGATCAATCGGAAGCTCAGCAAAATAGAAGAAGGGGGAGGCTTATTAACAGATGGAAAACCCGGATAAGATATATGATTTCTACAACAGCGGCGCAGAAATAGGCAGGCTTGAAAGATGATAGGAAGAAAATAAAAAATCTGTGAAGACAGGCGTGAGTGCCGGTTCTTCACAGACTTTTTTATGTTATAATAAACTTATGCTATTTGATATTAACGGTGAAATCCTTCTGAACTATAGTTCCGATATCGTCCTTTACGGCTGCTCTGAGATTGTAATAGCCAGGAGCTGTCAGAACAAGTCTGGCTGATTTTGTTGTGCTGTACACTGAACCGTTTCCCTGATTAAAGGGGATCCAGTTTGCAGAATTTGATTTTTTGTAGTAGTAAGCATATTTGTAAGAGCCTACTCCGCCGCTTGCCTTAGCTGTCAGGATTACATCCTTTCCGACTGACGCAGTTAATGCGCTGATCGAGGATTCATTTTTGAGGGGAGTTTTAGAGTCAAAAGCTACAGTGAGATTCTTGACAGAAATTGATCCAATATCATCTCTTATTTTTACTCTCAGAGAATAAATTCCCGGATCTGAGGGTCTGAATCCGGCAGTTGACTTTGTAGTGTAGACAGAACCGTTTTCTTTATTGAACGCTGTCCAGGAGTCCCTGCCTGATTTTCTGTAATAATAAGCATACTTGTAGGGAGAAGCGCCGCCGCTCGCTTTTGCATCAATAGTTATCCTGTCTCCGACGACGGCTTTTGATGCGTTGACGGTGGATATATTTTCAAGCTTATCGTAAACTTCGAGCGTGAAATATTTGGTGGTTGCTGAGCCGGTTATACGTTCGTCATGTACAGTAATTGCTATCTTGTATGTTCCCGTCTCATAGGTAGTAAATTCCATTGTATCAGAATAGGTTGTATCATTCTTATCTAAACTTATCCATTTGTCAGGAGCTCTGTAATCATAATATTTTTGCCCTTTAGGAGTTGTGTAGCTGTATGAGTAAACGAACTCTGCTTTTGGTTTTCCGGGTAAGAGAACACCTGCCGCATGAAGCGTCACCTTTGATCCGACAATTACCCTTGATGCGCTGACTGTGGATTCATTTGAAAAATTACCCCAGCTTTGAACTTTCATTATCTTATCTTCGATCTGGCCGCTGCTGTCTTCTATTCTGACTTTTACATCGTATTCAGTATCAAGCGGAGGGATAAATTCCATTGAATCTGCGTCAGTGTATTCAGAACTGCTGTTCTTATCCACAGGTTTCCAGTTCTCTTTATTAACTCTTTTGTAATAGTAAGCATACTTATAGGGCTTTACTCCGCCGCTTGCAGACGCATTTATTGTTACTGGCAATCCATATTTTAAAATGGTCAGATTTTTTACGTTAGGATTGGCATATATTGAAGTTATAAAAGAATTGTTTTTAAGGGGATTTTTTGATTGTATATTAACTTCAAAATTCCTCTGAACAACAGTACCAATGCTGTCCTTTACATTTACTCTAAGATCATATTTTCCAAAGTCTGACGGGTTGAATCCGGCGGTAGTTTTAGTGCTGTAAGCAGAACCATTTTTCCTGTTGAATGCCGTCCAGCTGTCTGATGTTGTTTTTTTGTAGTAATAAGCATAAGTATACGGGGCTATCCCTCCGCTTGCTTTTCCGGTCAGGGTTATCCTTGTTCCGACAGTAACGCTTTTTGAACTTACTTCTGAATTATTTTTCAGTTCTTCGTATACAGTTACCGTGCATGACGCTGTTTTTCCGCTGCTTGTTTTTGCCGTAATGACTGCTGTACCAACACTGTTAGCTTTTACCAACCCGTTTTCATCTACAGACGCAATATAGCTTTTGTCTGTTGACCATTTTATGGTTTTATTTGCTGCATTTGACGGTGTAATTGCAGCAGTCAATTTTTGGGTGTTTCCCTTTTTTAGCTCAAGTGAATCTGCACTAAGCTTAATTCCCGTCACAGGGATATCAGCATTTACGTTTGCAGCAGCACTTACTATTATATTGCCGTC
>CACXDE010000372.1 GCA_902766305.1 uncultured Ruminococcus sp.
GATGCTTGGAAACTTCTCCTTTGGTGATTATTTCAAGCATGAGGCTACATCATGGGCATGGGAATTTTGTACAAAGGTTCTTGATCTGCCTGTTGATAAGATATGGGTATCTATTTATGAAAATGATGATGAGGCATTTGATATCTGGACGAAGGAAGTCGGTGTTTCTCCCGACCATATAGTAAGACTTGGCAAGGAGGATAATTTCTGGGAGCACGGCGAAGGTCCCTGCGGTCCGTGTTCCGAGCTGTATTTCGACAGAGGAGAAAAATACGGCTGCGGAAAGCCTGACTGTAAGGTTGGCTGCGACTGCGACAGATATGTAGAATTTTGGAACAATGTGTTTACCCAGTTTGACAACGACGGAAAGAATAATTATACGCCCCTCGATCATCCGAATATTGATACAGGTATGGGTCTTGAACGTCTTGCTTGTATCATGCAGGGGGTGGACAATCTTTTCCTTGTTGACACAGTTCAGAATATTATGAAGAAGATCAGCAGCCTAGTAAACGTAAGCTACGGCGACAGCGAAAAGACAGATATTTCTCTGCGTGTTATTACAGACCATATAAGAAGCGTTACATTTATGATAGGCGACGGTGTAATGCCGTCAAACGAGGGCAGGGGCTATGTTCTCCGCAGACTTCTCAGACGTGCTGCACGTCACGGAAGACTTCTTGGTGTAAGCGATCCCTTCCTTTACAAAGTAGTTGATACTGTAATAGCAGAAAATCCGGCATATCCGGAGCTTGCCGAAAAGAGAGAAATTATTATTAAGGTTATAAAGAATGAGGAAGAATCCTTCGGCAGAACATTGAATCAGGGATTTGCTCTGCTTGACGAAATAATCGAGAAGTCCGAAGTAAACCGCATTTCCGGTGAGGATGCTTTCAGACTCAATGATACATTCGGTTTCCCTATTGACCTTATCAAGGAAATTGCAGAAGAAAAGGGTATGATAGTTGACATAGAGGGCTATCAGAAGCTGCTTGCCGAACAGAAGGCAAGAGCAAAGGCAGCAAGAAAGAAGTCGGATACAGAAGCATGGCTCAGTGATGCTGTTGATTTCAGCGGTATTGAAAAGACAAATTTTGTAGGCTATACTCGTATGACAGCTGACGCAAAAATACTCGCAATTGTCAAGGACGGCGAAAAGGTACAGTTCGGCGGTACAGGAGACAGTGTTGTAGTTGTTCTTGATACTACCCCCTTCTATGCAGAAAGCGGCGGGCAGGTAGGCGATATTGGTACAATAAAGACAGACAGTGCTGTTCTTAATGTTGTGGACACTGTAAAGGACAACAACGGATACTATATGCACAGATGTGAAATAGCTGAGGGAACTATTGAAACCGGCGATACTGCTAAAGCAGAAGTGAACGAAAAGACGAGACGTTCTGTTATGCGCAATCATACAGCGGCTCATCTTTTGCAGGCAGCGCTCAGACAGGTGCTTGGAAATCATGTAGAGCAGGCAGGACAGCTTGTCACGGCGGACAAGCTCCGATTTGACTTTACACATTTCTCCGCAATGAGTGCAGAGGAACTGAAAAAGGTAGAAGACCTTGTAAATGAAGAAATATTCAAGGCTGTTGATGTAGTCACAAAGGAAATGCCGATCGAAGAAGCAAAGAAAATGGGTGCAATGGCTTTGTTTGGCGAAAAGTACGGTGATGTTGTAAGAGTTGTTATGGTCGATGAATTTTCAAGAGAGTTCTGCGGAGGAACACATATTGAAAATACATCACGCATAGGACTGTTCAGGATTCTTGGTGAAAACTCTGTTGCAGCCGGTGTGAGAAGAATAGAGGCAGTTACCGGCGAAGGTGTTCTTTCTTATCTTGAAGAAATGAGTTCGCTTATCACAAAGTCTATGAAGGTATTCAAGATTAATTCAGCTGCAAACTTCCTGACAGCCGGTGAAAAGCTTATGGAAGAATTGAAGGCAAAGGACAAGGAGATAGATGTACTGACATCAAAGCTGTCCTCTCAGGGTGTGGATACAATGCTTTCATCAGCTGAAAAAGTTGGTGATATCAGAATTGCCTGCGGACGCTTCAACGGAACAAATGCCGGTACACTGAAAACAATGGCTGATACTGTTATGGATAAGGCAGCGGACTGTGTTGCAGTAATGTTTGCTGTAGACGGAGAAAAGGGCAATCTTTGTGTTGCCTGCGGTAAGGAAGCTGTAAAGAATGGTTATCATGCCGGTAAGATAGCAA
>CACXDE010000373.1 GCA_902766305.1 uncultured Ruminococcus sp.
CACCATAAATACAAGTCTACAGTTATAGTCAATACTGATATAATTATTACAATGAATTTGTGCAAAAACTATAGACTTGTACAGTACATTTTTTATTTGCTATTTTTTTCAGAACTTGCAGAAACACTTGTATTATTAAGAATAGTATGATATAATATAGGTGTGTAGATTGAAGTTATAAGCGGGTGAGTATTTTCATAAGCTTAATAAGTTGCTGAAATATTACCAGGCTTTAATATGTTTTGATGGGAGATTTGAGACATGGGTAAGAAAGAATATATTACTCCTGATATGGAGATAATCGAATTTGAAGCAGATGATGTTATAACAAAAAGCGAAGAAAGCAGCAATACAGAGCTGGAGATTGCTCCGATATAATGGTCTGACCGGCAGTCAGATTTTTTATCAGAGCTTTCGGTGTGCTGTTGTGGTATTATCAGAAATCGGGATGATTCATGTATGTTGTAAGTTGTGATGTATTGCCGCAGCAGAAAGGTTGAATTAAATGGATAACAAAATCAGACGTGATAATCAGATGCTGTTTTTTTGTGATGATTCATTATTTGAGGAGCAAAAAATTGCAAGAAGATTGACACAAAAGCTCAATACTATGGATAGAAGCGACTTTGAGGGTATTGCAAAAGTAGTTAAGGAGCTGCTTGGTAAATCCGACAATGCTTTTATTAACCCTCCGTTCTATTGTGATTATGGAAAAAATATTACGGTCGGGAAGAACTTTTTCTGCAATTATAACTGTACTATTCTGGATGTAGGTAAGGTTACGATCGGGGATAATTGTCTTTTTGCACCAGATGTGTCAATATATACAGCAGGACATCCTGTTCATCCGGCAGTAAGAAATACGGGTTATGAATATGGTATGGATGTGTCTATCGGAAATAATGTGTGGTTGGGCGGAAATGTGATTGTCTGTCCCGGCGTAACGATCGGCGATAATGTTGTGATAGGTGCAGGCTCTGTTGTAACAAAGGATATTCCGTCATGGACAGTAGCTGCCGGAAATCCCTGTAAGGTTATAAGAGATATAACGGATGATGATATGAATTATTATTTCAGGGACAGAAGACCCGATGATGAAGTTATGACTGAAATACAAAAAATAATATCTGAATCTGATGACAAGGACAGATTTCCGTTTAAAAAAGAGATGAATTAATAGGAGTTATTATCCTCACTGTTATAAGCCGATAACGGTATTTATGAAAGCAGTATAGGTGGGATAATTTGTAAAGCAATTGAAAATGGATGTGTCCTTGACCAAAATAATTGAGTATATAAACAGCCAATGAGGTTTTTAAAAGCTTCTGAGGCTGTTTTTTTGTCTTAATCAAAGATCATCGCATACGTACCTTCGTATATTTTCATATCTGTCACATATTTCAAATATTTCTGCCCGTGTAGATTCAGCCCATTCATAATCAGGAAGATAGTCAAATAGTGATACATAATACGAAGGTTTCTTAAAAAATCTATACAGATCACAATCTAAATATTTTGTGTTTATACGGCACGTTCCGTATTTTCGCACAAAAAGATCCGGAAAGCCCTCTTTTTGTAAAATATTTGAAAGCTCTCTTGCGGCTTTGCGGTAAAGCTGACATACATTTGTATCAAACATTCTTTCAGACCATAAAATCTGTGCCGCATTTCTTGAGGAAATATCATGTCCCCGCTTGTCTATACACAAGGCTAATAATTCCTTTGATTTTTTATTTGTAAATTCTATGACTTTTCCGTTAATTGTGATCTCAAATGTGCCGAATGTTTTTATGACAGCCTTGTGAATAAATGTATCATCTGCAATTGTATTATTTCCATTCAGAAAAATAAAGCCGTCGTATCCTTCACGTTTATGGAAATTTATCTGTTCTTGTTTGTCAGCGTATAGGAAAATCAGTTTTTTGCTATCGTATCCCCGAATCAATTCTTTTACTTCGTTGATACGGTGATCCTGCAATATATTTACTGAAATAAGATAAATATCAAAACTGTTTTTGAATGAGTTTTTCACATTTTCTATTGTAAAAAAAGACAGGTCGTCACCTGAAAAAATAGTCTTATATTCCCGTATTGTATCTTTTTGATTATCGCTGATTACTGCAACATTCATGATATCACCTTCATTGTGAAGTATTTTGTAATTGTATTATAAAATTTTTCCCGGATTTTGTCAAGAATATTTTTCAATTTATTTGTGATTTTTAACGCTATTTGTCAGATATCATAAATGTATTTTAAAAACAAAAAACCGTCACAGCGTGACGGTAAATGGAGCGGATGACGAGGCTCGAACTCGCTACCTCAACCTTGGCAAGGTTGCGCTCTACCAGATGAGCTACATCCGCATATTCTATTGTCTTCCTGAGGACAATGGTTATTATAAACTATATTCCGACAAATGTCAAGGCTTTTTTAAAAATTTCTAATAATTTTTTTAATTATTGCATACATTGGTGAAGGGGGGAGATCAATGCTTGAATTTCTCAGCGGACTTATAGATAAAATATCATTTCTGTTTATCCTTCATGTTAAAGGCGCAGGACAGTTTCCAAAGCCTCTTTCGGAAAAAGAGGAAAGAAAAACCCTTGACAGATATATTTCAGGAGATAAAAACGCAGGGGACATACTTGTAGAACACAATTTAAGGCTTGTGGCACATATTGTGAAAAAATATTATTCTGCCGGGGTAGATCCTGACGATCTTGTTTCTATTGGTACTATAGGGCTTATGAAAGCTATACAGACCTTCAGTCCGGACAAGAGCATAAGGCTTTCAAGCTATGCGGCAAGATGTATTGAAAATGAGATACTGATGTATTTTCGCAGTACGAAAAAAACTGCAAGGGATATTTCCATTAATGAAGAGATTGATTCTGACGCAGATGGAAATTCACTGACGCTGATGGATACAATGGCTGTGGATGATACTCTGATAGATGATCTTGACACGAAAATGAAAAAGGAGTGCCTAAGACAGTATATTGATGAAGTATTATCTGACAGAGAACGGCAGATAATTAATTTCCGGTATGGTCTTGATGGAAAAGAGCCTCTTGCTCAAAGAGAGATAGCAGACCTGTTAGGTATATCAAGATCCTATGTTTCAAGAATCGAAAAGAAGGCTTTGCAAAGATTAAGAAAAAAATATGAAGAGACATAAAAAAGCTGCCCGAGCCGGGCAGCCTTATCATTGGTCGTCTTTATCCTTATTTTTGAAAAGAAACTTTTTTAATTCATCAGATATATTTCCATATTTAATGGATTTAAGACGCGGGAATGAACGCAGAAGTCTGATTTGCTGGTGGTTAAGAGTACCGATAACCTTCGTATAAGCACTCGAGATTTTTTCCACTGCGGCAGAGGAATTTACTTTTGTATCAAGGTTGTCTTTTATCGCATTGATACTTAAAGAAAGCTCCTTAAGCTTTCCGTCAAAGCTTGAAAAGCCCGCTACAGTAATTATAACATCAGTCAGTATAAGCAAAAACAGCGTCAGACATAAAATATTGAACACAGCCCCGGGAATGTTCTCGATCAGATTCCAAAAAAACGGATGAATAAACTTAACGAGCATCACAGACAAAGTTCCGAATGCAAATGCGCCCAAAAGACAAATCCTGCCGTTAAGATTAAATTTAAAGTCGTAATAATCCCACCATCTTGCGTTAAAAAGCTTTTCCATTACGACGGAAGTTATATATTCAAGCGTACAGCATAAAAAAGCCGACAGGACAAACAAAATTACGGGATTTTTGCACCATCCGAGACAAACAATGTCTATCAAAGCACCAAAGCCGTAGATCGGTATATAGGGTCCGTTAAGGAATCCCCGGTTTACGACTTTTTTTTGTCTTATAGATTCTACTATGCACTCATATACCCAGCCGATAACACAGTAGATCACAAAGACCGCAAAATATTTTTCAATTGTTATTAAATCAGGCATTCTTGACATTCCTCCTGAATTTTTTCCTTAGCTTTATCCTGAAGCCGCCCAATGTTTCTTTTGTTGCACAAACCTTGTCTGCAACACATAAAATAACAGATTCTTTGTATCTTGGCGGTATAGGTGTAAGCGGAAACATATGGCGTTTTATCATATTTTTTTCTATTGCGCTAAGCTTAAAGATCTTTTCGGC
>CACXDE010000374.1 GCA_902766305.1 uncultured Ruminococcus sp.
TATAAATATGTCCGCCGGCGTCGTGTTCGCACTACGTTTCCTGCAGGGCTTTTTTTATTTTTAAAGTGCGAAAACAACCGTATAGTTTCTGCACGGCTGCTTACTGTTATGCATTTACAATTCTATTTTTATAGTTGTTTGAGGGTCTGTTTTTCCAATCTCTCTGAATGTCCTGATGATAAGAAACAATGCAATTGTAAATGTCAGGATATCCGAAACAGGCATAGAATAAAGAACACTTTCAAGTCCGGAAAAACCAGGAAGTACCAATCATCATTCGGGTATGTCGGTAAATATACTGGATATCATGACGGAAAGTATATACTCTCCCTATTCCGAAATAATACAGATAATCTGCCGCTATATATTTTGTTATAATCTTGAAGAAAACCGCCTGATGATATATAATTAAATCAAGCAGCTGCCAAAGGAGTGCGTAGTAACAATGCTTTTAAGACAGATCAAGTTTTATGTTTCTATCGTTGACGAAAACAGCTTCACCCAGGCTGCCGAGAAGAATTTTGTGTCCCAATCGGCCATATCACAGGCAATGAATTCACTTGAGTCAGAGCTGGGAGTGAAGCTCATCGAAAGAAAAAACAGGAGCTTTAAGGTCACGACTGCCGGCGAGTATTTCTATCGTAAATGCAAAGCGATCATTGCTGATCTTGAAAGCATAAAAAAGGAAACCATCCGGCTTGGAAGTGATAAAGAAACCACCCTCCATGTCGGCTACATAAATCTTTATGCAGGGCCGGAACTGTCGGATGCCATTGCGGAGTTTTCGGCCCTTTATCCGGAGGTAAGGATTTCCGTTCAGAGCGGCACTCACGAGGAATTGTACCGTGGTCTTGTGTCAGGAAGCCTTGATCTTGCACTGAATGACCAGCGCCGTGCATTTTCTGATGACTATGTGAACATGGAGCTGAAAAATGCCGAGTGCATAATCGAACTGTCAAACCGCAGCGAATTGTCTTCCTATGAAAGAGTAGAGGTCGCAGATCTTGCCAAGATGTCCTGCATCATTGTTTCATCCAAAGCTCAGAGAGAAACTGAGGCAGAGTATTACAGGAATATCTTAGGTTTTGCAAACGATTTTATTTATGCGGAAACACAGGAAGAAGCAAGGCTTATGGTTATCGGAAACAGAGGCTTTCTGCCCGTTGAGGTGGTGGGAAAGCTGCCGGAGGTTTCGGGTGCAATCAGGCGTGTTCCGCTTTTCCGCAAAAACAGGCGAGTAACAAGAAAATACTGTCTGTTCTGGCTTGAGGCAAGAACGGGATATTATATAGAAGAATTTGCAGAGATGCTGCGAAAGCGGCTTTCATATTAAGACTGTAGGCTTTTGCAGGGCATGACTTTGAGAAATCGAAATTTTGGAGGACAAAATATGACACTTACAGAAATTATGAGTGACAAAAGCATCAAAAAGCTCCAAGCCAGAACCATGATCATTGATGGGATTATGCAGGGGAACATTACAATAGAAGAAATAGAAGCTGCGTCAGCCGAGTTAAAGGACAGCAGGTTTTCTGCGGTTCTGGAGGCAGTTGAAGAAATATCAAACAAGGGTCTGACCAATTTAAGCGCAGACTATCTGGAATTAGCGAAGAGGTACGTCTCGTGCGGCGACAATTCCTGCAAGCGTGAGTCGTCAAGAATTATTGGAAATTTAGCCCCACAGTATCCTGAGGCGTTAGAGGATTGTATACCGGCGCTGTTAGACAATGCAAAATCCGAAGGAACGGTCATTCGTTGGGGCAGTGCGTATGCATTATCGAGAATAGTATTATTGAAGGAATACAGAGATTCTGATTTGTATGAAAGGCTGGTTTCCATTTGTGACAGTGAACAGGAAAACGGTGTAAAAAACCAATATCTGAAAGCATTAAGAAAAATAAAAAAATAGATTGGCATAATAATCATTTCTTAAACTATGAGACGGATACAGAACAAGAAATAATTATGGAGGATAAAAAATTGTTCTTTTCAAATCATAACGATAACATAACCTATAGCAATCACTTCA
>CACXDE010000375.1 GCA_902766305.1 uncultured Ruminococcus sp.
CTGATACTTTTGTCGGCGGCAAATGGTATATTGCCTTTGCTGTACGTTCCGGTGAGAGCCTGGTAGTTTATTTCGTTGACGATAATACTTATAAAGTCAATTCGGATGAATATCTGGATTCAAGACCGGCTGTTGCACTGATTTCTTTTGATAATAAGGAAGAGCTTGAGAGAGACAGAGAGGACGGAGAGGCAAGCCGTATTACGGTGCTTGTTGAACGGGCGATAGCTGCATGGATAGCAAGCACTAACGGATTTTACAAGAAGATATCCGGCGGTAAATATTTAGCTGTTTTTGACGAAAGAAGCATCAAAAGATTTATTTATGAAAAATTCAAGATACTTGAAGAAATAAGACAGATAGAAATAGATGACAGGATCAACGCAACCATATCTATAGGAGTCGGAAGAGGCGGTTCATCATTTAAGGAATGCGAATATTGGGCGAGACAGGCACTGGATATGGCTTTAGGTCGAGGCGGAGATCAGGCAGCTGTTAAAAAGAACGAGAATTATCAGTTTTTCGGCGGTGTATCCAAGGGTATTGAAAAGCGTGATAAGGTAAGGACAAGGGTAATTGCTGCAACTCTTACTAATCATGTCAATAACAGCAGTAATGTAATTATTATGGGACACCGTTTTTCAGATCTCGACAGCGTAGGGGCTTGTATAGGAATGTGGAGCGCTATGGTAAAGGGACTTCACAGGAATGCCTATATCTGCATAGATAAGCAGAAAACGCTTGCAAAATCGCTTGTAACAAGCTTTGATAATGCTGGTTTTTCAAGCATATTCAAGACTGAAAGTGAAGCATATGATCTGGTTGATGAACATACCCTTCTGATTGTTGTTGATACACATTCCCCTAATTTTGTTGAATCAAAGGCTGTCTATGAAAAATGCAAAAGGGTTGTAGTTATTGATCACCATAGAATGATGGTCAATCACATAGATAATGCAGTCGTATTTTATCATGAACCCTATGCTTCTTCCGCTTGTGAGATGACGACAGAGCTTGTGCAGTATCTTGGCGATTGTTCTATAAGCCGGCTTGAAAGCGAGGCTCTGCTTTCGGGTATCATGCTTGATACGAAGAATTTTGTACTCAGAACAGGAGTAAGGACTTTTGAGGCTGCTGCGTTTTTGAGAAGCCGGGGCGCTGATACGGTTGAAGTAAAGAGACTGTTTTCAAATTCAATTGATACATATAAGGTGAAATATAAGCTTGTAAGCGATGCAGAGGTCTTCAATTACTGCGCAATTGCAAGTACTGATAACGGCAATTTCCCGGATATAAGAATAGCCTCAGCACAGGCAGCAGATGAGCTTTTAGGCATAGAAAATGTAAAAGCGTCTTTTGTTATATTCAAAACAGGCAAGGTTGTAAATATATCTGCAAGGTCGCTTGGTGATCTGAATGTTCAGATTATTATGGAAGCGCTTGGCGGCGGCGGTCATCAGACTATGGCAGCTTGTCAGATGGAAGGTGTCAGCATGGAAGAAGCAAGAGAAAGACTCCTTACGATTATTAATGAACTTGAGATAAATAAAAAAGCTGATAGTAAAAAATCAACTTGAAAGGAAGAGATTTATGAAAGTAGTACTCCTGCAGGATGTAAAAGGGACAGGAAAAAAAGGTGAGCTTGTAAATGTATCAGACGGTTATGCAAGAAATTTTCTTTTTCCGAGAAAGATCGCTAAAGAGGCGGATGCTCAGGCGATAAATGAATTGAAAAACGCCGAGCAGTCTAAGCAGTATAAAATAGAAACTGAAACGGCTCAGGCAAAGGCAAATGCGGATAAGCTTAACGGTCAGACTCTGACAATGTTCGGCAAAGCCGGAAAGGGCGGAAAGCTTTTTGGTTCTGTTACAAGCAAAGAGATTGCAGCAGAGCTTCAGAAAAAGTTCGGCATAAGTGTCGATAAGAGGAAGATTGTTCTTGATAATGATATCAAATCATTCGGAACATATAACTGTGAGGTTAGATTGTACAATGGTGTCAGCGCCGTTATCAAGGTAATGGTTACTGAGGAGACAGCAAATTAAATATCTTATCATACAGCAGATTTGAGGATCAACTCAAATCTGTTGTCGTTATTGATAAAAATGAGGTAATATATATGAGTGAATCCTTTGATGGTCTGAATCTTCCGTATAGTGCGGAGGCAGAACAGGCTGTATTGGGAGCTGTAATGCTTGAAAGCGAGTGCATTACAACAGTAATGGAAATACTGCCTACATCAGATTATTTTCATCTTTCTAATCATCGCATGATTTATCAGGCAATGGTAGACCTTTTTACTGTGAGCAGACCTATAGATTTTATTACAATTCTTGAACAGCTGCGCAGCGAGAAAAATTTTGACGAGGGAAATATAAAAGCATATTTGCTGCAGATAGCCGATGTTGTTCCTTCGATTTCCAGAGTTGCAGAATATTGTAACATTGTGAAAGAGAAATTTTTGCTGCGAAGTCTTATTATTGCCTCAAGAGAAGTTATAGATGAAGCTTCACTTCCTAATGATAATGTTGACAGGATTATCGATTCAGCTGAACAAAGGATATTCGATATCCGTGATGACAAGAAGATAAAGGGTCTGGAACATATAAACACGGTTATTCTGGAAACCTTTGACAGGCTTGATATGCTTAATTCACCTGACAGTGACGCTTATAAAGCACTTCCCACCGGAATATCAGCGCTTGACAAAACTATAACCGGTCTTAACAGATCTGACCTTATACTGCTTGCCGCCCGTCCCGGTATGGGAAAGACAAGCTTTGCTCTTAATATTGCAAAGCACGTTGCAGTCAAGGCTAAGAAAAGGGTAGCATTCTTTTCACTTGAAATGTCAAAGGAACAGCTTGCGTCAAGACTTTTGTCCACTGAAGGGCTGATAGAGGGTACTAAGCTGAGGACAGGAAAGCTTGACGGAGATGAATGGACAAGGCTTATTGAAGCCGGAGATATCCTCAGTAAAACAGAAATGTATCTGGATGATACACCCGGTATAACAGTGCCGGAAATGAAAGCAAAGATCAGAAGACTGAGGAATGTTGACCTGATAATAATAGATTATTTACAGCTAATGAAGGCTTCAAGAAGAATAGATAACCGTGTTCAGGAAATATCTGAGATAACAAGAAATCTGAAAATTATGGCTAAGGAATTTAATGTTCCTGTGATTACATTGTCACAGCTGTCCCGTGCAAGCGAGCAGAGGGCTGAACATGAACCTCAGCTTTCTGACCTGAGAGATTCGGGTTCGATTGAACAGGATGCTGATATTGTATTGTTTCTTTATCGTGAAGGATATTACCAAAGTACAAAATCAGGAGATAATAATCCTGAAAATGTCGATATGAACAGCGGACAATGTATAGTAGCAAAAAACAGGCATGGAGAGACACGCAGTGTTCCTCTTCATTGGCAGGGTGAATTTATGAGGTTTACATCACAGGAGCTTAGCCGTGGAGAATAAAGCTTGGAAAACGATTGAAAAATATAATATGATTAAAAATGGCGACAGTATTGTAGTAGGACTGTCCGGCGGAGCGGATTCCTGTGCTTTGCTTCATTATCTTGTGAGTATCAGAGAGAAGCTGTCTCTGAATATTATAGCCTGTCATGTCAATCATATGATAAGGGGAGAGGAAGCAGACAGGGATGAAAGATTTTCAAAAGCTTTCTGTGACAATTTAGGAGTTGAGTGCCGGATTCTGAAAATAAATGTTCCTGAGCTGGCAAGACTGAGACATGAGAGTACTGAAAAATGCGCAAGAGATATACGCTATGAATTTTTCATTAAGACTGCAAATGAATGCAGTGCAAAAATAGCTACGGCACATACAGCATCGGATAATGCTGAAACTGTAATTTATAATCTTTCAAGAGGGAGCGGTATTTCCGGTCTGTGCGGTATTCCCCCGGTAAGGGACAATATCATACGGCCCTTGATATCAGTACTCAGAGAGGATACAGAATCATATTGCCGGAAAAATAGTATTGATTATGTTACGGACAGTACAAATCTGACGAATGAGTATACAAGAAACAAGATAAGGCTTGGAATTATACCTGTCCTTAAGGAAATAAATCCTTCTGTTATTGAAAATATCAGCAGAATGACAGATAATTTAAGGTGTAATGTTGATTTCCTTTACAGTTTTTCCGAGGAACATTTGAAGAGATGCGAAGATGCGAGATATAAAGAAACCTATAAAGCAAAATTGCTTTATAGGTGCGATGAAGCAGTTTTTGCTCATATGATACGTATTCTGACAAGCAGGTACGATATTATACCTGAAATGCGTCATATAAAGCTGATAAGGAAAATATGCCAAAGCGGCGGAGAGGTACAGATAAATCAGAATGTTTATGCGGTTTGCCGTCAGGGACTTTTCAGGATTACGGAAAAAAGAAATAGTGAAAAATTTAGTATTCTTTTGTCGGATATTAAAGATCGTATTGTGATAAAGCACAAAAAAATAGTACTAAAAAAAATTCCTGTGTCAGAAATAAACAATGCTGAAAAAAATTCTGATTTACTGTTTATTAATTTGCTTGATTGTGATACAATACCGTATGGAGCGGTTTTACGTTACAGGGAGGGCGGCGATATGTTTGCCTTGCCGAAAAGGGGTGTAACCAAGCCGGTTAAGAAGCTTTTTACGGAAATGAAAATACCAGCTGAGAGACGAGATAGTATACTTTTGCTGGCTGATGGTAATGATATATTATGGATAGATGGAATAGGAGCTTCCGAAAAATACAGATGTAAAAAAACAACATCTGATGTTTTGCAGATCATCGTTTCGGACGAAAATTATTGAGAGGAGATAAAGAATGATAGGTGATGTGGAAAGAATACTCTATACGGAAGAACAGATAAACATTATATGCGATGAGCTTGCAGATAAGATCCGCAGGGATTACTCTGGCAGAGAGCTGATATTTGTCTGTATGCTTAAGGGCAGTGTGCTGTTCTTTTCCGATCTTGTAAGGAAGGTCGGTCTTCCGTGCAGGCTTGAATTTATGGAGGTTTCAAGCTATGGAAGCGGTACTGTTTCGACCGGAAAGATAAATATCAGAAAGGATATAGGCTGTGATATTGCCGGTAAGGATGTGCTTATCGTTGAGGACATTGTTGATACAGGCAATACGCTTTTCTACATAAAGGAATATCTGGAAGGCAGATCTCCTGCGTCTGTGAAAATATGTACGTTGTTTGATAAGCCGGTTCGCAGACAAAAGCCTGTATACGCAGATTATTCAGGCAGTGTGGTGGATGATCAGTTTATTGTGGGATTTGGTCTTGATTATGACGAGAGATACAGATATCTTCCGTATGTCGGAGTACTCAGACCAGAAGTTTACAGCAGCTAAGGCAGAGTGAATTAAAGGAGTGACTATACTTTGGATAACAAAAAGACGATACGCAACCTGCTTATTTATCTTGGTATACCGATAATGCTTATAATAATAGTGTCGGTGTTTTTTTCAATGCAGCCCAAGGAAGAGAAGCCGACATCGGAAATAGTTTATCTTTTCAAAGACAACAAGGTAAAGGAGTACTCACTGGATTTTGGTACCGGTGATCTTACACTTAAGCTGACTGATAATAAAAAGGTGGAGACTTCTGTGGCAAGTATCTCCCTTTTTCTCGAGTCTATCGAACCATATGTTCAGCAGTATAACGATGCTAATAAAGAAACACCGATGAAGTATGACTGGAAAAAGGCTACGGACAATACTTTCCTTCTTAGTCTTTTGCCTGAGATTGTGCTTATCGTTTTGTTTGTGGTGGTATGGATTTACTTCATGAAACGGCTCAATAACGGCTTCGGTGATTTCGGAAAGACTCTCGGCTTCGGCAAGGCTAATATCAAGAGTGTTAAGGATGAAAACCGTAAGACTACATTTGCAGATGTTGCAGGTGCAGATGAAGAAAAGGAAGAGCTGCGTGAGATCGTTGAATTTTTGAAGGATCCTAAGAAGTATAATGAACTCGGCGCAAGAATACCTAAGGGTGTTCTTCTGGTAGGTCCTCCAGGTACAGGTAAAACTCTGCTTGCAAGAGCTGTTGCCGGTGAAGCCGGCGTTCAGTTCTTTTCAATATCAGGTTCTGATTTTGTAGAAATGTATGTAGGTGTCGGTGCGTCAAGAGTAAGAGATTTGTTCGATCAGGCAAAGAAAAGCTCTCCTTGCATAATCTTCATAGATGAAATTGATGCTGTCGGCAGACAGAGAGGCGCAGGTCTCGGCGGCGGTCATGATGAACGTGAGCAGACTCTTAACCAGCTGCTTGTGGAGATGGATGGCTTTGGCGCTAATGCCGGTGTAATAATGATAGCAGCTACCAACCGTCCTGATATACTTGATCCGGCGCTTATGCGTCCCGGACGTTTTGACAGACAGGTTATAGTAGGCCGTCCTGACATTAAAGGCCGTGAAGAAATACTGAAGGTTCATGCTAAGGGAAAGCCGCTTGCACCTGATGTAGAGCTTAAAACAATTGCTAAATCAACAGCAGGATTTACCGGTGCTGATCTTGAAAATCTTCTTAATGAAGCGGCTCTGCTTGCTGCAAGGAAGGATCTCAAGGCTATAACAATGGAAGAGGTTGAGGAAGCAACAATAAAGGTTGTAGTCGGTACTGAAAAGAAATCCAGAGTAATGACGGATAAGGAGAAAAAGCTCACTGCTTATCATGAAGCTGGTCATGCTATAGCCACTTATTTCAGTCCCACGCAGGATCCTGTTCATCAGATATCTATTATTCCAAGAGGTATGGCAGGCGGATTTACAATGTCTCTGCCGTCTGAGGACAGAACCTATCGTTCAAGAAATGAGATGCTTGAGGAGATAGTTGTACTTCTCGGCGGACGTGTGGCTGAAGCGCTTATAATAGGAGATATCTCAACCGGTGCGTCAAATGATATAGAGAGGGCTACAAATCTTGTATTCTCAATGATTACAAAATATGGTATGAGTGAGAAATTAGGTCCGATAACCTATGGTCAGAGCGACGGTGAAGTATTCCTCGGAAAAGAGTTCGGACATAACAAAACGTATTCCGAAGAAACAGCCTCAAAGATAGATGCCGAAGTCAAGGAATATATAACCAACGGCTACAGCAAGACAGAGAAAATTCTGAAAGATCATATGCCGGAGCTTCACAGGGTTGCACAGTTCCTGTTTGAAAATGAAAAAATGTCGGGTGAACAGTTTATTTGTGCCATGGAAGGAAAAGAGATACCGATAGAGGAAGAGTTTGAGGATATATCATCAGTATCAGACTCAGATTCAGAATAAAAATATCTTTATCAAGGAGTGCTGTCTGCACTCCTTGTATACTATACGGGTTCATACGGAGGGCAGAGAATGGGTTTAAAGAAAATCATTGTTAAAGGCGCAAGAGAACATAATCTGAAAAATATAGATGTGGAAATACCTAAGGATGAGCTTGTAGTACTTACAGGTCTTTCAGGTTCAGGTAAGTCTTCACTTGCTTTTGATACGCTTTATGCGGAAGGGCAGAGAAGATATGTCGAATCTCTTTCGTCCTATGCAAGAATGTTTTTAGGGCAGATGGACAAGCCTGATGTTGACAGCATAGACGGCTTGTCTCCGGCAATTTCAATAGATCAGAAGACCACTTCAAAAAATCCCCGTTCAACAGTCGGTACGGTAACAGAAATATATGATTATCTTCGTCTTATGTATGCAAGGATAGGGATACCTCATTGTCCGGTATGCGGAAGGGAAATCAAGCAGCAGACTGTTGATCAGATAGTAGATAAGGTTATGGCTTTGCCGCAAAAGACTAAGATACAGATTCTTGCCCCCGTTGTAAGATCAAAGAAGGGGCAGCATCAGAAGGAACTGGAAGCTGCTTCAAAAAGCGGCTTTGTTCGTGCAAGAGTTGACGGGATAATATATGATCTGTCAGAAAAGATCACTATTGAGAAAAATAAAAAGCATAATGTTGACATAGTAGTTGACAGGCTTGTGATAAAGGATGATATACGATCAAGACTTGCTGATTCTATAGAAACAGCTTCAAAGCTTGCCGGAGGTCTTGTAATAATATCTGAGATCGGCGGCGAGGATACTCTGTATTCGCAGAATTATGCCTGCCCTGAACATGGCGTCAGCATTGATGATCTTAGCCCGAGGATGTTTTCTTTCAATAACCCTTATGGTGCGTGTAAGAAATGTACCGGACTTGGTGTTTTCATGAAGATAGATCTTAACCGGATAATTCCGGATATGTCAAAGTCCGTAAGACAGGGCGCTATAAAGGGCAGCGGCTGGGCTATGGAAGGCAGTACGATAGCTTCGATGTATTTTGAAGCTTTGGCGGAGAGGTATAATTTTTCTCTTGATGAGCCGCTTGAAAATCTGTCCGGAGAGGTAATAGATATACTTCTTTACGGAACAAAGGGAGAAAAGATAACTGTTCACAGGAAAAGTGAATACGGCAGCGGAACATACAAAACAGAGTTTGAAGGTATTATCAATAATCTTGAAAGACGTTTCCGTGAAACACAAAGCGCATGGATAAAGGCAGAGATAGAAAGCTATATGTCTGCGGTACCATGCGATGCCTGTAAAGGAAAAAGACTGTCACCTGAAAGTCTCGCTGTAACTGTAGGCGGTATGAATATAAGCAGCTTCTGTGATATGTCAGTGGAGCAGGCATTGAATTTTGTCAAGACATCAAACCTTACTGACAGGGAAAAGATGATAGCCCATGCAATAATGAAAGAGATAGACAGCAGACTAAGCTTTCTGAATAGTGTCGGCCTTTCTTATCTTACGCTTTCCCGATCAGCCGGAACTCTCTCAGGCGGCGAAAGCCAGCGTATACGTCTTGCAACCCAGATAGGCTCGTCTCTTTCTGGTGTACTGTATATACTTGACGAGCCGAGTATCGGTCTGCATCAAAGGGATAATGATAAGCTGATAAACACTCTGAAAAACCTCAGAGATCTTGGAAATACTGTTGTCGTGGTTGAACATGATGAAGACACAATGTACGCTGCTGATCATATAATAGATATCGGACCGGGTGCCGGCATTCACGGCGGTGAGCTTGTTTGTGCCGGAAACATTGATGAAATAAAAGCCTGTGAGCGTTCCGAGACCGGTATGTACCTCAGCAGAAAGAAATATATACCTGTTCCTTCTGAAAGAAGAAAAGGAAACGGGTTTGTTCTTTCCGTAAAGGGAGCTTATCAGAATAATCTGAAAAAAATAGATGTTGTTTTTCCTCTTGGAAAGTTTATTTGTGTTACAGGTGTATCCGGTTCGGGAAAATCTTCTCTTGTTAATGAGATATTGTACAAGCAGCTTGCGTCTGATCTTAATAAGGCGCGTCCTGTACCGGTAAAATGCAAAAAAATTACAGGAATTGAAAATCTTGATAAAGTAATAGATATAAATCAGTCTCCTATAGGAAGAACTCCTCGTTCCAATCCGGCAACGTATACAGGTGTTTTTACTGATATAAGAGAATTGTTTGCATCCACCAATGAAGCAAAGCTGAGGGGATATAATTCCGGACGTTTTTCATTTAACGTAAAAGGCGGAAGGTGTGAGGCTTGTCAGGGAGACGGAATAATAAAGATAGAGATGCACTTTTTGCCTGATGTATATGTTCCCTGTGAGGTCTGCGGAGGAAAGCGCTATTCGAGGGAAACTTTAGAGGTGAAGTACAAAGGCAAGTCTATTTATGACGTACTTGAAATGACAGTTGAGGAAGGCTGTGAATTTTTCTCGAATCAGCAGCGTATACTTAATAAGCTGAAAACTCTGAGGGACGTGGGACTTGGTTATATAAAGATCGGTCAGCCGTCTACTACCTTGTCAGGCGGTGAAGCGCAAAGGATAAAGCTTGCAACGGAGCTGTCGAAGCGTTCCACAGGAAAAACGGTATATATTCTTGATGAACCGACAACAGGACTTCATATTGCCGATGTACATAGGCTGATTGATGTTCTTCAGAAATTTGTTGACGGCGGAAATACCGTTATCGTTATTGAGCATAATCTTGATCTTATAAAAACAGCGGATCATATCATAGATTTAGGACCCGAAGGGGGAGACGGAGGCGGCACTGTCATTGCCTGCGGGACACCGGAGGAAATAATGGAATGTGATAATTCCTACACCGGTCAGTACCTGAAAAAAATGATGAATAACTGAGGATGTGGAATAATGTTTGGATATCTTCAGCCCTTTAAGGATGAGCTGAAAATAAAAGACTTCAGGCTGTATAAGAGCGTATACTGCGGTCTTTGCAGGAGTCTTGCAAAGGAATACGGTCTTCTTTCAAGTCTTACGCTCAGTTATGACTGTACTGTGCTTGCAATGCTGTATATGTCGCTGAATGATGAAGAGTACTGCGTAAAAAAAGGCCGCTGTACTGTAAATCCTCTTAAAAAGTGTGATCTGTGCAGCAGTGAAGGCAAGGCATTCAGCTTTGCCGGTGCGGTTTCTGTTATTATGAGTTATCATAAATTGAAGGACACTATGCAGGACGGAGGTTTGCTTAAAAAAACAGCAGCCTGTTTTCTGAGAGTATTATTTCACAGGAATTACAGGAGGGCTGTCAAAGCCTATCCCGAAATAGATAAACTGACGGCACAAATGATGGAAAGTCAGAATACTGCTGAAAATGAAGATGCCGGTGTTGACCGTTCAGCAGATGCAACTGCGGTTCTGATAAAACAGCTTTGTACGATGATATATACAGCACCTGAGGATAAACATAAGCTTGAAGTATTCGGCTATTATGTCGGAAGATGGATATATCTGATGGATGCTGCGGATGATCTGCCAAAGGATATAAAACATAAAAACTTCAATCCGTTTATCAAAGGCTTTGACGGTGATATGGAAAATACAATGTCATATTGTGAAGAGGTACTTAATATGACAGCTGCCCAGATAGTTTTGTCGTACGAACTGCTTGATATACATTCCTTCAAGCCTGTACTTGACAATATTGTTTACGAGGGTTTATTATACCAGCATAAAAAATGTTCAGAAAAAAATATCAAAAAAGATAAGAAGCGCGGTTGAGGTGCGTTATGGAATATGAATACAGTTTTGAAGACGTACAAATGACGATAGACGAGGGAAAGATTGGAGACGCAGAAAATATGCTTATTAGCCTCCAGACCCATCCGGATCAGGCAAGGTGGAATTATCTTATGTCTGTTGTTTACCTGAAAAAAGGATGGCTTGAATACAGTACAGAATATGCTAAGAAGGCAGCAGAGCTTGAGCCGGATAATCAGGAATACAAGGCACATTATGACAATGCTTTACAGGCAAGGAAAAGCAAAGATAAAAAAGAAGCGCCCCGTAATGCGATTAGGTGCTGTGCTGATTTGGCAGACTGCTGTGAATGCTGCGGTTCTTTGTCAGAATGTTTGTCTAAGTAAAAGTATTATTCAACTACAGTTAGGAGAATGAATATATGAATGATCCTTACAGGATACTTGGGGTATCCCCGAACGCCTCTGATGATGAGGTGAAAAAAGCGTACAGAGAGCTTGCTAAAAAGTATCATCCGGACAGATATCAGAACAGTCCGTTGGCTGAGGAAGCGTCAGAAAAAATGAAAGAAGTCAATGCGGCATATGAAGAAATTATGAATGCAAGAAAAAACGGAAGCAGTTCATCTCAGCAGTCTTCTTATGGATATACATATTCTTCATCATCTTCACGTTATTCCAATATCAGGATTTTGTTTAATAACGGCAGATTTGAAGAAGCTGAACAGGAGCTTGGCACAATACCGCCCTCTGAGCGTACTGCGGAATGGTATTATCTTATGGCTGTACTTTCATACCATAAGGGCTGGCTTGAAGAAGCGTATAATTATGCTTCCGCTGCCTGCCGGCTTGATCCATCTGATGAAGAATACCAATCCTTCTTCAACCGTGTCCGCCGTCAGAGAAGCGGTCAGTTTGGTACAGGATACAGCACTGTACACGGAACAACAGGCTGCTTTGACGGCTGCTGTGAGATGATTTCATGTATGCTTTGTACCGATTGCCTTTGCAGAGGATGCTGCCATTAATGTTTGTTAAGAAGGTTTATGGATTATGAGTTCGATAAAGAAATTGGCATACTCAGGTCTTTCGGCTTCTTTGTGTGCAGTTATTCTTATAGTTACAGGATATACCTACTATGGGGGTGTAGCTTCGGCGCTAATGGGAGGGATCATTGTTCTTTGTTTCTCCTATATGACAGGCAGGCGGTATGCGCTTATGTCTTTTTTGGCTGGAGGGCTGATTGCTCTTTTTTTGTGTCCGGAAAAAAGCGGAGTACTGCTGTATTTGTGTATTACCGGATATTATCCTGTGGTAAGAGATAAAATAATGAAAAACGGCTCTATGGTCAGAAGGATCATAATCAAAATTTTGATTTTTGTTGTTCTCAGTATTATTTTTACGCTTCTGTATGTTTTGATGATAGGTATACCTTCTTTGATCTATAACGATAATTATATTACAGTTTATGTAATATTTTTTTGCATATGTATTGTTTCTTTTGTTATATACGATGGTTTTCTGAAGCTTTTTGATATCAGGTACAAAAATAAGATTATTAGTACTATAAAGATGTTTATGAAATAGTACATTTCAGATAATGTAGCTTTATAATATAATGTTTGTTTATTATTTATACAAAATGTCAATTGAAAAGAAATAAAAACAAGTTTATAATTATTACAAGTGTATAACAAAAATTATTGCGATGTTGTAATTGTTCCTGATACATTATGGTCGGGATAAGTGACAATCAAAATACCTTAAAACAGATAGTCTGTTTTAAGGGGATCGGTATTGTGTATGTTTTTCAATTCAAGAAAGGAAGTGTAACCTTTGGGAACAGGAAAATATACTGAACACTCTATGGGAAAGATCAGTTTGTTTTCGCAAAATGTTCGCCGCAGTGTTGCAGTAATATGTACAGCTGCACTTGTTGGTACATTTGTACCGCTTTCGGGTGCTTCTGTCGTTAATGCTGCTTCGCAGACAACAATAAAGGCAAGTACAACGGCAGTACTTAATCTAAGAAGAGGAGCAGGGATGTCATACGGAGTTATTAAAACGGCAGCAAAAAACTCTGATGTGACTGTAGTTGAGAGAGTAGACGATAAATGGTTAAAGGTGAAAATTCCGGATGGAACGGTGGGTTATTGCAGCGCGGATTATATTGACATCGTGACCGACGCTAAGAGTACAACATATCTGAATCTCAGGAAGGGACCGGGCACAAATTTTACTTCGATAAAAACTATTTCACCGGGAGTAAAGCTTGATATTCTTAGGTTTTACGGAAAGTCATGGATGAAGGTTCGTGTTGACAGTAAGACAGAGGGATATGTTTGTACTGACTATGATTATGTAAGCTATTTGCAGGATACTACAACTCAGAAAGTAACTGCTTCTTCTGAAGAAAAGCCGCAGGAATCGAATCCGGATTCTAATAATGTGACGATATCGGCAAAGAGCAAGACGGTAGCTATAGGAGGTACTTTTACTCTTACGGCGAAAACTAATTCCGGCGGTACCTTTACATGGTATAGTACAAACGCTTCTGTTGCGGCTGTCACAAGTAAAGGTCTTGTGACGGGAATAAAGCAGGGTAAAACTTCAATTGTTGCAGTTGACAGTAAATCCGGAAAGAAGGTTAGCTGTGAGGTTGAGGTTACAAAGCCAAAGATAAAGAGCATTACATTGTCGGCTTCGAGCGGCACGCTTTTTGTCGGAGAGACTAAACAGCTTACTGTGAAGGTTGATCCTTCAAATTCATCGGTTTCAAATAAGACTTCTTCTTCAGCTGTTGCTAAGGTGAGCAGCGGCGGTCTTGTTACCGCCGTAGGGCAGGGCAGCTGTACAATAACTGCTTATGATCCGAGCGGAAGTGCAAAGGCTGATTATAAGCTTACAGTCAATAAGAAAAGTGATGTTTCGGTATCTCTTTCGGCGTCGTCAGCTTCTGTAAAGGCGGGAGCTTCATATAAGCTGACAGCTAAGGTTTCAGGCGGGGCTACTGTGAACTGGTCATCATCCAACACAAGCGTTGCAGCAGTCAGAAATGGTGTGGTAAGCGCACTTTCTTCCGGTACTGCTACAATAAAGGCTTATACTGCGGACGGATCTGCTTCTGCAAGCTGTAAGATAACTGTTACAGCGGTTTCAAGAGGAAGTCTCAGCTTGTCAAGGTATTCTTCTACAGTATCTGCCGGAAAAACCCTGTATATTCAGGGAAGCGCCCCCGGAAGTGTCTGGTGGAATGTCGGCGACACAAGTATTGCTTCGATGAATAGTTCAGTGACTACAAATGGCAAGGGATTTATTTTAGCAAAGAATCCGGGTAAGACGGCTGTTACGTATACCGATGCAAACGGTAACAGGGCAATCTGTGTATTGACAGTAACTGAGGCTGAACCGATCAGATTTACATATTCGTCTCCTAACTCTGCTGTAAAAAATTCTGAAGTTAAGCTTATTGCCGTGACAGATAAGAACCGTTCAGCAGTCAGCTTTACGGTCAATGAAAACGGGAATAAAACAAATATCAGTGCTACAAGCAAGGTGTCTGACGGTAATACCTTCGTCTGGACGGGAGTGTATAAAACAAAAGCTGCCGGAACATTTACATACTCTGCATATTCAAAAAAGAACGGCAGCGTTGCATGGCAAACCTGTGACGATGGAGCAGCAGACATATATGTGACTGATAAGACAAATAAAAAGACTACATCTGTAGAAAAGCTTCGTGCAAGTGATGAGGTCATA
>CACXDE010000376.1 GCA_902766305.1 uncultured Ruminococcus sp.
AGTCGATCACTATTATCAATCGGTCATTCGAAAGTACGGTATAGACAAACCGGATATTTCGATCAAAAAAATGAAGACATTATGGGGGAGCTGCACGCCAAAGAAAAACAAAATAACATTGAATGAGTATCTTCTCAAAGCCAATATCCCTTGCATTCAATATGTCGTACTGCACGAACTGACCCACTTGCTGTATCCAAATCACAATTCAGATTTTTATGATTTCATGACGATCCATATGCCGGATTGGAAGGAACGAAAAAAGCAGCTTGACACAGAAGTAGTGCAAGGACTTTAAGTAAAGGGATGATTGCAAGTCGTAGCTTTTTAGTTTCAAACCATGCTCTTGATGTGTGAGAAGAATGGCAGAATATTGCTCGTCTATAGTTGGATGTTAATATTTGGATTTACAGTGTGGGAACGTATAGAGTAAATTGGTGAAAAGGAGAATATTATGCCATCTTATTTGGATTATAACGATATATTTTATAAGGAAATTGTACAACAGAGTAAGGGTATTATTTTTTCCTTTTCATCTTTGTTTGAGAAGTATTCATATCAACCATACAGACATGACATCGCAGATGACGCAGTTGAAAAGCTTGGAAAATTAATGCGTGATAATCTCCTGTTTTATAGTTTTGGGGAAGATGAAATTGTTGAAGCATATGAGAATGGTAAGTTTTCATCATTGGAACAGGCTGCAAAGTATGCTTACAAAAACAGATTACCTCATCGTGACCCAAAACAGGACGGTCTTCCTAGCGAGATCCTTTTGGATCTGTTAATTCAAATCTTTACTCCTAACGCTTATAAACTGGCTGTTAGAACAATTTTCCGCCAAGACGACAATAACGAAATCAAAGGTTATGATCTAACATACTTTACAAAAGATTCAACCGGCATATCATTGTGGTTAGGACAGGCTAAGATGGGAGGAAAACAATACTGCAAAAATGGTATTAACAGTGATCTTATCGAAAAGTACACAAAAGAATATTTAGCAAAACAGTTGTATTTTGTCTGTAATAAACGTGTGGAGATTACAAATGAAGCAAAAGAAATTATCAAGGTCATCGACAACCTGAATGTTAGGACCATTGAGGAAGACGATGAAACCCGCGCTCAGGCATTGATTGATTTGCTTAAAGAGATGAGAATTACTGTCAAAATTCCCTGTTTACTCGCTTATGATGAAAGCAGCGTTTACACAGACGCTTCCTGTCTTTATGAGAGATTGCGAGACGAAGTTGAAAAAATTAAGGACCATTTTAACAAAGGATCATACTCTTTTTCCGGCTTTTCACCAGAAATAATCTTTTATGTTTTTCCCATTCAGAGTGTTGCACGTCTGAGGGATAAGAAGGAAGGTTTCTATGCAGGATTATGCTAAGCTCTTGCTAAATGCAATCAACAAATACGATCCTGATAATTCAGATTCCATCAACCAACTCAGAGATTTAGTGTGCTGGATATCAGATAAAAATGAGTATAAAGACAATCCGACAGTTGTGGAACTGCTTTACATTGCCTCTCAGAAAATGCGGGTATTCGGATACAATAAACTAAATGGATTTGAAAAAGATCCCTCTGCAGCGATCGGCTCAATTTATGATGTGGGTAATCAGGCAATACAAAGATTATATCAATCAAATTGCGACAATAAGATCACGCTTGATAAAACACAAAAAGAAGTTGTTGATCTGTTTCAAAGCTTGGCTCCAAGACGGTTGTTGGTTAGTGCGCCGACATCATACGGCAAAACATTCTTAATGCGAGAAATTATTTTTCTTAATCGGAATAGATATAAAAATATCTTACTTGTGTTTCCGACAGTGGCGCTATTGCTTGAGAATGCTGGGGTAATGGCATGGTTTGTAAAGACTTATAATCTTGACTATCATGTCATCAAAACTGTAGATGATTCATGTGCTTACGACGGAAACAAGATTTTTGTATTTACGCCTGAAAGAGCGTTGCAGCTTTTGGCATCATTTCCCGATATGAATATTGACTTCTTCTTTTTTGATGAAGTTTATAAAATCGATGAAGACTACTGCAATGATGAATTGGATGAAAAGACCGATGATGAGGTAATAAAGGAAAAGCTAAAACAGAAAGACACTTTTTTAAGTGAAGATAGAGGGAAAACGTTTCGTATTGCACTGTATTTACTTTCGAAAACGGTAGATGAATACTATCTTGCCGGTCCGAATCTCAGCCAGGATCATTTTGGAACCGGAATCAAGCGCTATTTAGAAAACAACCATATCACTGTAAAAGAAATAGTGTTTGAACCGACTCTTCGTATTACTGTGAACGCCTATACAACAAAAATCGAAGAAAAGCTACCGCTTTCACTGTCACAGCCTGAATCAAAAGGGTTAGTTCGAGTTAGTTCGGCTATAAATGATAAGATAAAAGATGTGGTTTCTTACATAGATTCACAGGATTACGGACAGACACTGCTATATTGCACTACTCCGGCAAAAGCTATTGAGTATTCAAACAAACTCTCAAATGCTTTGGGAGAAACAAATGCATTTGAGCGTTTTCCGGACGATTTTAAGAGATTTATTGATCACATTAGAAAAGAATATGATATAGATCATAGCACAGACGAATGGAGCCTGATCAAAGTTCTTAAAAATGGATTCGGAATGCATCATGGAAAGCTCCCTAAATACATTCAGAGAGAGATTCTTGAGCAGTTTAATAAGAGAACATTTAATACGCTGTTTTGCACATCGACCATCGTAGAAGGCGTCAATACCGACGCAAAAAACATGATTATTCTTAA
>CACXDE010000377.1 GCA_902766305.1 uncultured Ruminococcus sp.
GCCTTCATAAAGCTTGTTTTTCCGCTGTACAGATCTACCGATGTTATATCAAGAGTGGCGAGTGATTCATCCTCAGACTTTACAAGCAGCGCAGAATTAACTATCTGCAATGCGCAGTCATATCCTAATCCGGCTTTGAGAAGCTTCTCCATAATACCTGACGCCATACCGCCGTCCACTGCTGCCCTGCCGCCTGTACCCATGCCGTCACTGATTATTACAGTCATCTTTCCTGTACCGTCCGTAAAATAACAGAAATGATCGCCGCAAAGCTTTCCGTCGCCGCATATATGCTGGCTTGACGCTATTTCAACATCATAACACGGGCGCTCACACATTGTCATTCTGAGTGTTCCGAAAGCCTTGGTAACGGTCGGAGAATCAAACCTTCTTCCGCATATCTTGTTCATGTCATGTACAAGCACGGCTTTCCTTATTTTTGCAGTGGTATTGTCCGCCGCTTCCGCTTCTATTGTCATACGTCCAAGATAATCTATACGGCAGCTTACAGCTGTAGGCTGGAGTCCCTGCTCCTTTAATTTGACAGTTATTCTGTCGGCAAGCTCCCTGTCGAATATTTCATAGTTTGAATATTCCTCCGCCATTTCTTCAAGTATGCCGCCAAGTCCGCAAAACTGTCCGGCAACTACCTGACGTACTTCATCTATACGTTTTTGCGCAGCCTGAGAAGCCTTATAGCTGTCATAGCAGCGGTTTATTGCCTCTGTTATTTCTGTTGTGCGGCAGCATTTTCTGCGAAATTCACTGCACAGATCAGACGGCGTTATCTCTCCGTTTTCACGAAGCCTTTCCGCTGACTGTTTTAGAAGATCAAGGCTTACTCCGTCACGATGCTCCCAGCAGAAAACCTTCATTCCGCACCTTGCACAAGTCTGCTCAACAGCGTCCTCAAATACGCTGTCCATCGTAGGGGTTATGATTTTTGAAAGCTTTTCTGAAACTGCCTCTACATCATCCGATACATTCGATAAAGCCTTGGATGCAAAATCAAGCCGCATTATCACAGACCTTCTCAGTTCATCTGTATGCTCCTGATCATTTGCCGATGTAAATACTGCACGAAGAAAATTCGCCGCTGTTTCCGGCACAAACAAAAATATGATCGAGGCTATCAGTACCTCATAAAACATCACTATTATATTCTGTCCGTTTCCAGACTGCAGCGATACTATCATACCGGCAAGAATAAAAAGTACTATCTCGGCTATTTTCCCCAGCGGCGCAAACATTCCGGCAATCATACCGCCGAATGCAAAACAGGCGGCTATAAAAGAAAAATCCGAACCGGAAAGACTCATAACTGCACCGCATGCTATACCGGCGACAGAACCCCCTGTTATTCCTCCGTATCTTGACGCAAAAAGTATAACGACAACGGCAGCTATACGGCCAACTGACAGATCATATATTCTGAATCCGCCGAACGCAAGAAGTATGATGCAGCCTGTCAGGATAAGACAGGCGACCTCCTGTGGGGTAAGCATTCCGAGAGAACGTGTTCCGCTGAATATTACCGCTGCTCTTGAAATAAAATACGCTGCCGCAGCACTCAGCATTGCTTCTGTCAGGAACATTATGACAACCTTAAAATTGAATCCGTCAACGCTCATAACTGCCATCGACGTTGCGAAAACAGGGAAAAAAGATACAACAGCTGAATAAAACGGATGACCGTTCAGCTTCTTAAGATCACTCAAAGTCCATCTTATAGCGATAACAGCCGCACAGGCTGCTATGTATCTGAAGCTTCCGGAAACCGGCGAGAATACAATATATCCTATTACAGAACCGGCAAACGAAAAAAGCATATACGGAAACGGAACAGCAGCCGCCATTGATACTCCGAACGGTGAATACTCTCCGAAAACCGAAGCATTGGATATAATAAATGCACCAATCATTACACCTATGCGAATAAGAAGTTTTTCCGCATGGCTGCTTTTCAGTATCCTGTCAAGACTCCCGGCTGCCTCTTTTATCTTCACTACAACCACTCCTGTGAAATCAGCAATTTACGTGCATTTAATTATACAATGATTCTCAGAAAAAAAATGTCGAAGTAAATAGGCTGAATGCCTTTATCAGCGAAAAATATTTACTATATCACACTTATATTCTTTATAATTTACAGATCTATGTATATAATAATGCTGTAAGAAGCCGTGTGGAATCTGCTGCACGGCTGCCTTTTTCTGCATTTAGAAATTTTCAGTTCATTTAAAATAGTGTTTAATATAAAATTTCCCGGAAGAATGGTAAAATTTGAGCTAAATCACATATTTCTTAAAAATATTTTTAAAGTGTATTGACAAATCCGTGTTTACTGTATATACTGTTTATATACAGTAAAACGAAGGAGAGAATAATATGATTCAAAATGAAAAAGCAGTCGATATTTCGGCTGATGTATCAGAAACCACCGAAACGGTGCAGGATGAAAAGAAAAAAGCAAAAAAAGCCTTTTCACGCTTTGCACTTTCAACCATTCTGCCGCTTCTGGGTGCAGATATCGTAATCACAGTTTTAGGGGCTGTATTTACAAACCTGAGCATGAACGGTGCAATAGATAAAAGCTTTGCAGAATCTGCTGCGCTTAACATAATTATCAGTGCTTTGCCGATGCTTATAGTGTGTTATCCACTGATCTTTCTGCTGACAAGGAAAATACCTTCACATGCTGCTGAGAAAAAGCCCTTCAAAGCTTCACAGGGCATTATGTTATTTCTGATGACCGTTTCGGTTATGTGGATCGGAAATATGATAAGTACAGCTCTGGCGTCACTTCTTACTGCCGGACAGGCACAGAACGGTCTTGTAAGCACTCTCGGTTCACTGGATATTGCAACCATCATTTATTCGATAATTATAGCACCTATCGTTGAGGAATTATTTTTCCGCAAGCTGCTGCTTGACAAATTGTCATGTTACGGAGAAAAATGGGCTATCATCTTCGGCGCACTGTGCTTTGCAATGTTCCATACTAATCTGTATCAGTTTGTCTATACCTTCGGAATGGGACTGATTTTCGGTTATGTTTACATAAAAAGCGGAAAAATCATCAATACAATTATCATGCACTCCGGCATTAATATTCTTGGAGGTCTTCTTGCGCCTCTTGCTATGAATGCACTGAATCAGGAGGCTGTAACAAAAGTAAATCAGCTTTCATCTCAGGGTAAGGA
>CACXDE010000378.1 GCA_902766305.1 uncultured Ruminococcus sp.
CAGCTCTGGTGGGGACATCAGATACCAGCATTTTACTGTGACGGCTGCGGAGAAATGGTTGTAACAGAGGACAATGAAGCTTTTTGCCCGAAATGCGGAAAGAAAATGAGACAGGATCCTGATACCCTTGATACATGGTTCAGCTCTGCGCTTTGGCCTTTCTCAACTCTTGGATGGCCTGATAATACGAAGGAGATGGAATATTTCTATCCCACAAGCGTTCTTGTTACAGGTTATGATATTATACCGTTCTGGGTAATGAGAATGATGTTCAGCGGTATTGAACATACGGGTAAGATACCATTCTATAAGGTTCTTATTCATGGTCTTGTACGTGATTCTCAGGGCAGAAAGATGAGTAAGTCTCTCGGAAACGGTATTGATCCTCTTGAGGTTATAAATAAATTCGGTGCGGACGCACTTCGTCTGACACTTGTTACAGGAAATGCGCCCGGTAATGATATGCGTTATTCTGAGGAAAAGATAACCGCAAGCCGTAATTTTGCGAATAAGCTCTGGAATGCGGCAAGATTCATACATATGAATATAGATGACTATGATGTGAAAAACGAGCTTCCTGCTGAGCTTACTACAGAGGATAAGTGGATAGTATCAACCCTGAACAAAACGATTAAGGTCGTTACTGAAAACCTTGAAAGCTTTGAGCTTGGTGTTGCTGTACAGAATATATACGACTTTACGTGGGACAGCCTTTGTGACTGGTATATTGAGCTTGCAAAGGCAAGACTCAGAAGCGAGGGAGAAACAGCTCAGAATGCAAGACAGGTTCTTGTCTGGGTAATGGATAAGACGCTGAAGCTTCTGCACCCGTTCATGCCGTTTATTACAGAGGAAATATGGCAGTCAATGCCCCATGACGGTGAGACTATAATGACTCAGCAGTATCCGCTGTACGAGGAAGAACATGATTTCTCTGAGGCAGCAGCTGATATGAATATGGTAATGGACGCAATAAAGGCTATCCGTATCCGCAGAGCCGAGATGAATGTTCCCCCTTCAAGAAAAGCTAAGCTGTTTATTGCTGCAAAGGAAAAGGACGTAATGAAAAACGGTTCGCCTTTCTTTATGCAGCTTGCAAGCGCAAGTGAGGTTGAGGTAGCAGACAGCTATGATATTGAAGGCGCGGTTACTGTTGTAACAGCTGACGCAAAGATATACATACCTATGGACGAGCTTATTGACAAACAGGCAGAGCTTAAGCGCCTTAACAAGGAGCTTGAAGCAGCTGTCAAGGATCTTCAGTTCAACGAGAAGAAGCTTAATAATCAGGGCTTTATGTCCAAAGCACCCGAAAAAGTAATAAATGATATCAAAGCTAAGGCGGCTAAATACAGCGAAAAAATAGAAATGATAAAAGCTGCTATTGATGCCTTGAATAAGTGATAATAATATGTCATTCGGCGGACAGCAGCAGGCGGATTTAATCTGTCTTTGCTGTCCGCTTTGTGTTTGCATTAAGATAAAAGTTTCGGAGAGTTTTTATGATAAGGAAAAAAGTATTTCTTTCAAAAGCATTATATGTACTGACATTATTTGCAGTATCATTCATCGTAATAACAATATGCTCTAAATCGTCTCCGCTTTATCCGCTTAACGACTGGGATGATGCAAATTGTTTTTTTACCGTTGGTAAGGCTGCTGCCAACGGTCGTGTGCTTTATCGTGATATATTTGAACAAAAAGGTCCAATACTTTATATGCTTCACTCTGCGGCGTATATGATATCTCATAACACATTTATAGGAGTGTACTTGATTGAGCTTTTTGCTTCAATTTTGTTTCTTCATTTTTCATATAGGATAATTGTTCTCTTTTCTAAGAAAAGTTCCTTTCTGTATATTATGCCTGTTGCTGTGTTTACATACACATCCCTTGCTTTTTGCAGCGGCGACAGCGCTGAGGAATTATGCCTTCCGATGCTGTCGTTTGTTTTATATACAGGACTTGAAAGCTGGAAAAGAAAGCGTCCGCTTGGTGCAGTACGAATGTTTATATGCGGTATATGTACCGGTCTGATACTATGGATAAAATTCACTATGCTTGGTTTCATCATAGGTTTCGCAGCAGCCTTTGTAATACTGTACATAAGAGAGAAAAACTATAAGCGCATACTGATATGTACAATTTCTATGACAGCAGGTATTGCAGCAGCTTCTCTTCCTGTAATAATATATTTTGCGGCAAATGATTCGTTCCAGTATCTCTGGGAAGTATATTTTTATGACAATATTTTTTTGTACAGTACCGGAAGTGTACTCCCCCCGGTAATAAAACAGATTGTGAATTTGCTGTTGGGACTTGTATCATTTGCAGCATATAATACATTTGCGCTTATAATGCTGATAACAGCCTTTTACAGCATTATAAAAATGAAAGATAAAACGCTGTTATTCATTTTTACGGCAATAGTATTATCAGGCTTTGTATTTTCATTTGCCGGCGGCAGAGCGTATGCGTACTATTCTCTGACTATGTCAATTTTTTCTCCCATAGGGATTGTATTGTCTTTTGAGCTTTTAAAGAAAAAGAAGAATCTGAAATTCTCAGGAAAAAGAAAAAAAGCTTTTTTATGCTGTGTTTGTTTGTTTCTTACTTTTCTGCTTAACAGAAATTCATACTCTTTGTTTGCGGATAAAAACGATATGCCGCAGTTCAGATTCAATAATATCATTTCCGAAAAAAAGGATGCTTCTCTGCTTAATTACGGATTTCTTGACGGAGGGTTTTATACAGTGACAGGGATTGTGCCTGAATGCCGATTTTTTTGCGGACTTAATATTGAATTGCCGGAGCTTAAAGAAACTCAGGATAAATATGTCAGTTCAGGACAGGCAGACTTTATTATCACAAAAGATGAAAGTCCGGATTTTTACGGATATGCTTGTATAGATAAATGTGAATATAATTACTGGACAAGTAAATGCACATACTATCTTTACAGAAGAAAATGAAAAATGAAATTTTTTCTTGCATTTTAATGTAAATGTGTTATAATGATAATATCAGAATGGTTATTAGTTCGGCTGAGTTAATTCGGGAGGTTCAGGTGATAGTATGGAAGAATTAAGGGATAAAAACGGTCTGACAGAAAGCGAATATCTTGCTGCGTACCATCCGGGAGATTATGAAAATCCAAGTGTGGCTGTAGATATGGTTATTTTTACGGCTATGGAAAAAGAAAGCCATAATTATCGGAAGCTTCCGGAGAAGGAATTGTGCGTACTGCTGATAAAGAGAGGCGGACATCCGTTTCTTGGGAAATGGGCGCTGCCGGGAGGTTTTGTTGAACCTTCTGAAACAACGGAACAGGCTGCACAAAGAGAGTTAAAAGAAGAAACTGGGATAGACAATATATATCTTGAACAGCTGTATACATTCAGTGAACCCGGGCGTGATCCGAGAACCTGGGTTATGAGCTGCAGTTATATTGCGCTTGTTGACAGCAAAAAGCTTAATGTCAGTGCAGGCGATGACGCAGACCGGGCGGAATGGTTTTCCCTGAAATTTGAGGAATCACTGGTATCTGAAAATGAAGATGACAGCGGTTTTGAAAAGACAATAGAGTATACTATAACACTATCCGGAAAAAGTGAAACAATAAAATCTGTTGTCACAAGGACTATCAAGCGTTCAGATAAAGGAAGTCAGGATAGATATATTATAAAGGACAGGGGCGGTCTTGCCTTTGACCATGCAGTGATAATAATAAATGCGGTAGTTCGTCTTCGTGGAAAGGTAGAATATACTGATATCGCTCTGAACCTTGTGCCGGAATATTTTACGCTTACGGAGCTTCAGCAGGTGTATGAGGTAATTTTAGGAAAGGAACTTATAAAAGCACCTTTCAGGAGAAAGTATTCTTATCTTGCTGAACCTACAGACGATGTTACAAAGGATGCCGGGCACCGTCCGTCAAAGCTGTTTCGCAGAAAATGGAAATAAGAATATTAATTGGAGGTATGTGTTTTGAGAATACTTGTAGTAGAAGATGAGATCGGACTGGCAGAGGCAATATGTGCAATACTTCGCCGGGAAGGTTATTTTGTAGATATGGCAAATGACGGCAAAAGCGGACTGGAAAAGGCACTGAGCAGCAATTTTGACTGTATCATACTGGATATAATGCTGCCGAAAATGAATGGACTTGACGTGCTTACATTTCTGCGCGTAAAAGAAATAGAAACTCCTGTTCTGCTTCTTACAGCTAAGTCGGAGGTTGATGACAAGATAAAGGGTCTTGACTGCGGTGCGGACGACTATCTTACAAAGCCGTTTGTTACTGGTGAACTGCTTGCAAGAATAAGAGCAATGACAAGACGTATCGGAGTAAGTGTGGAACTGACGCCGAAATTCGGTGATATTTCGCTTGATATGAAAAAAGGCGAGCTTATGTGCGGTGCAAATTCTGTAATACTTGGAAGAAAGGAATTTCAGATGATGGAAATGCTTGTATCAAACGGTACGAGCATTGTAACTAAGGAAGACTTTGTAACTAAGGTATGGGGAACAGGCGATGACAGCGATTATAACAATGTGGAAGTCTATATATCATTCCTGAGAAAAAAGCTAAGTATGCTTCATTCAAAGGTTTCAATAAAGACAAGAAGAGGTATAGGATATTGTCTTGAAGGTGGCACGAAATGATCAAAAGATTACAGCATAAGATCATTCTGATAATTACTATCCTGCTTACAATATCGGTAGTTGTTCTTATGCTTGCGATAAATATTATGTCACAGGGGCAGAATTCAATTAAAATACATGATAATCTTGAAAAGATAGCGAAGCAGGACGGTCTGATAATTGAAGATATAAACAGTGAGATACTTGGAAGAAAGGCAGAAGCCGGTTATCTCTGGATACAGGTGGATCATGCAGGAAATATGATAAATTTCGGCGGTAATGTCAGTTTTAAGAATATTGGCGCAGAAGAGATTGTTTTCATGAAGGATCAGGTCCTGTCATATAATAATGAATTTGGATATATGGACGGAAACATAGCTTATCTTGTAATGCAAAAGCCGATTTACGGTGCTATTATAGTTTTTACAAGCGCAGCAGCTGAAATGGAACAAAATAAGACGCTTATAATTACTACCGTAATAATAGGAGCAGCTACTGTATTTTTATTTTTCATGCTGTCGATAGCATTGTCATTCTGGCTGATAAAGCCGGTCAAGGAAACATTTGATAAACAGAAACGATTTATCTCGGATGCCAGTCATGAACTAAAGACTCCGCTCGCCGTTATCAGCGCAAATACAGATGTACTTGAAGCGGAGCTTGGAGAGAATAAATGGCTCGGATACATACGCAGCGAAAGTATGAGAATGAGTGAGCTTGTAAATGAATTACTGTACCTTGCAAGGCTTGATGATAAATCCGGTCAAAAGGTTGTCATGTCAAAATTCAATCTGACAGATGTTGTCTTACAGACGTCACTTCCGTTTGAAAGCAGGATGTTTGAAGAAGGAAAAACCCTTGAGGTCGATGCACAGGAAAATATCAGCTGCGATGGTGATGAAAGTGCGATAAAGCACGTTCTGACTATACTGATAGATAATGCGATAAAATATTCCGGGGAAAAAGATGTTATAAAGGTCGGTCTGAAGCTTCACAGCGGTAAAAAGATTATCACCGTATACAATACAGGCATAGGCATAAAGAAAGAAAAGCTTGATAAGGTATTTGAAAGATTTTATCGTGAAGATGAGGCAAGAAGCAGCAGCAGCGGTGGTTATGGTCTTGGTCTTGCGATTGCAGCTGAGGTTGTCAGAAAGCATCATGGAAACATAAAATGTGAAAGTGAATATGGAAAATGGGTGTGCTTTACAGTGACACTCCCTTAAAAAATCTCTGTAAGCTGAGTTATCAGACTTACAGAGATTTATTTATATAG
>CACXDE010000379.1 GCA_902766305.1 uncultured Ruminococcus sp.
ATTGAGCTTAACTTCCGTGTTCGGCATGGGAACGGGTGGACCCTCAACGTCATCAACACCAACTTCAATTTTCTGTCGTTCGCTGACGACTTGTTCATTATACTACATCGTTTTTTAAATTGCAAGTGTTTTTTTGAATTTTATTTCTGCGATTTGTATATTATTTTAATTATATACCATTTGTAATTTTATACTATCTGACATACAAACAGCCCTCTATACAATATGTCAAATGTTGTAGTCAATAAATAGTCAAATAGTAGAAACCTGTAGGATGCTTTCAAAAGATTATATAAAATTCTTGACAAAAACATATCAATCGTTATACAATAAGTAACAGACGTGATTTCGTCTTTGTTTTTGTAAGGGAATGCCTTATGAATTTATTATCAACTCAGGTTTATGCCGTTGATCATATTATATTTTTGTATCGGCTTCTCCGCGCTTTGTAACCGGGGATACCAAATATCACCATATGGTGCATAAACATCCTCCTCTTAAGTTTTGCTTATATTCTTTGGCGGGGGCTGGAATTTAGAATATACTGCAACATTAAATGATTTATTTTTATTTGTAACTGCGGCGGTTTTCTGCCCGTTTATTTATTAATTTTCCCTGATAATGTGTTGCTGCATTGGTGCAGCCAATACAAACAAAAAAATATAATATTCCCGGACTTTGTTCTCGTCTCAGTCTTTGCATGTGGTTCTTCCGGATATGTTTCTTTCGGTTTTATCGGCATTGACTGACTGCTTTTGTGTGCAGATTGAAGCCGGGCAACGGCACCTTTGAGATGATTATTGCGATGAATCTGAAATTCGTCATGAAAAAATCAATCAATGTAACAGGAGGTGTCAAATTTTATGGATCCGTTTCTTGCGATCATACTGATAGTTGTAATTTCCGCAGCTGTCGGTGCTGCCGCATTTGCCGGCGGTATCAAGTACAGAAAAAAGATCGGTGAGGAAAAAATAGGTTCGGCGGAACAGGAAGCAAAACGCATTGTTGAAGATGCGCAGCGTGACGCTGAATCCGTCAAAAAAGAAGCTCTTATAGCCGGTAAGGATGAGGCTCATAAGCTAATCACAAATGCTGAAAAGGAAATCTCCGACAGACGCCGTGAGATACAGCGTCAGGAAAGACGCATACAGCAAAAGGAAGAATCTGTTGAAAAGAAGCTCGACAGTCTTGAGAAAAAAGAGGAATCCATTAACCAGAAAAACAAAACTGCCGAAAACAGACTGGCAGAAGCCGAAAAAATAAAGCAAAGCGAGCTTGATGTGCTTGAAAAAATTTCCGGCTTTACATCGGAACAGGCAAAGGCTTATATCCTGAACAATCTTGACAATGAGCTTACGCATGAAAAAGCCGTCAAGATCATGGAATTTGAACAGAAAACAAGAGAAGAAAGCGAAAAGGCTGCAAGAGAAATTATTTCCCTTGCGATACAGAGAGTAGCTGCGGATCATGTAACTGAATCCACAGTATCCGTTGTCCCCCTGCCCAGTGATGAAATGAAGGGACGCATAATAGGACGTGAGGGCAGAAATATCAGAGCTATTGAGACTATCACAGGTGTGGATCTTATAATAGACGATACACCGGAAGCGATAACTCTGTCATGCTTTGAGCCGGTCAAGCGTGAGATAGCAAGGGTTATGCTTGAAAAGCTCATATCTGACGGACGCATTCATCCGGCAAGGATTGAAGAGATGTATGAAAAAGCCCGCCGTGAGGTCGAGTCTATGATAAAGTCCGAAGGCGAAAGAGCTATAATCGAAGCCGGCATTAACGGCATACATCCTGAGATCGTCAAGCTGCTCGGGCGGCTTCATTTCCGTACAAGCTATGGTCAGAATGTACTGGATCATTCGCTTGAGGTTGCTTATCTTTGCGGCATTATGGCTTCGGAGCTTGGACTTGAACCCACAATGGCAAGAAGAGCTGGTTTGCTGCACGATATCGGTAAGGCTCTGGATCATGAGATCGAAGGCTCGCATATCGAGATCGGTGTTGACGTTGCACGAAAGTACAAGGAAAGCGAAATCGTTGTACACGCAATACAGGCTCATCACGGCGATGTGGAAGCAAGAACCATAATTGCTTGTCTTGTACAGGCCGCTGACGCAATTTCAGCTGCAAGACCGGGGGCAAGAAGAGAAAATATCGAAAACTATATCAAGCGTCTTGAAAAGCTTGAAGAGGTTGCGTCATCGTTTGAAGGCGTTGAGAGAAGCTTTGCTATACAGGCCGGACGCGAGGTGCGTATCATAGTCAAGCCTGATAAGATAAAAGATGATGAAATGGTTCTGCTGGCAAGAGATATCTGCCGTAAGATCGAAGAGGAAGTAGAATATCCCGGACAGATCAAGGTAAATATCATTCGTGAAAGCAGAGCAGTTGAATACGCAAAATAAATTTAGCAGGCTGCCGTACTGAGAAGGTACGGCAGCCTGAAATTATTACTTAGCGTCTTTTAGTGATTTCAATTCTTTTATTACATTTTTCCTGTATATAGTCACATCCCTGAACCACCTCAAAAGCAGCAGCAGAGGTCTTGTAAAAATATTCTTATACATTTTCGGATATGTATTTCTGTATCTTACCGGTATCATGAAAATCTTTCCGAGCAGAAATCTGAATTTTGATCTATCAGGAGTATTTGCAAGCGCAGTACGCATTTTGATTTTAATATTACCGTACACGCCTGACTCAAGAATAGTTTCTAACAGCTCCTCTTCCCTGTCTTCAAGTCTGACATCATGGGGTAAAGCTTCGCTGTCAAACAGTTTCAACGACAGGTCACGCAAAACAGCTTCATAATCGTCTGCCTTTATTTTACGCAGTTCCCGTTCAATATACGAGAAATCAAGATCTATACGGCGCAGATAAAGATAAAAATCTAAAAGAGTCCTTATACCCGTTCCCTCCTGCAAAAGGTGTTTATATGCGTGAAGATAGAAATAAATATAGAAATCCTCATCTGAAAATTTGTATTCGTACTCCCTGCCGTCAACAGGAATCAGTCTTTTATCAATGTCCTCATAATATTTGACCCACTCCAGATCTTCTTCCCTGAACAGGTATCGGTGCATTTCAACTATATAAAACGGTTTCTTTGAATATTCATCATGATGAAGCACCCCGAATAATTCACATTCATATCCCATCCCAAGCATTATATCTTTCACTTTTTCAGCATATTCTCTTTTGAACCAAATATCAATATCCCCCATCTGTCTGTGGGTCGGTTCAGGATAACAGTTTTTTATAATACAGCCCTTCATGAGCATATATGGTATTTTGCTTTTTTCAAGCTCACCGGCAACTTTCTCTTTTTCAGCATCAAAAAGAATGTTGACTCTCACTGCCTTTAATTCTTCTTTTGAAAATTCTTCTTTTATTTCCGGACTGATAACATTATCATCCGCTTTCATAACAGCCGGCGATACAAAGGCAACGACCTTGTGATCCTTACAAAGTTTCAGAAGAGACTGATCGTTCACATTCATCATAACATCTGCTTTCGGAACAATGTTATGTATAACGCACCAAATGAGGTATACCATGCACTTATACTCATTATTATCATACCACATTACAAAACCCAACCCTTTATTAATTCATAATTAATAATTATCTGTTGTGTATTTTAGCATACAGCAGACAATTTATCAAGTACAGCTGAGAGCAATAGCGTATCAGGCTTTTTTCTTTTAATCTATAAAATGAGCAAATCTGAAAATTGAACAAAAACTTGTCATTCCGAACGCAGTGAGGAATCTTTTTCATAAAACAAGTCATATTCGTAAAGATCCCTCGCTGCGCTCAGGATGACGGGTTCAGGATTGTCAGAATAACGAAATTATTGTGCATAATAACGAATGATTATAAATTTGCTCATTTATAGATATAACCAATAAAACTATATTACCATCAAAAATATTATATAAATTTTTGTAAACATTATTAAAAAACTGTTGAAATTACTAATGCAGATATGCTACAATTAGTAAAGGTAGTGAACACGAATGTATGTTCATTATGATCATCAGTAAAAAATTATTGAAAAGGAGAGTTCGTTATGAGATACGAAATACTCGGTGAACCATTGCCTGTGGTACAGTGTTACCTTGCAAACGGTGAAGGAATGATAACAGAAAGCGGCGCAATGAGCTGGATGACGCCGAATATGAAAATGGAAACTGTCGGCGGCGGTCTTGGCAAAATGTTTGGAAGGATGTTCACGAAAGAATCCATGTTCCAGAACAGATATACCG
Organism: uncultured Ruminococcus sp.; assembly: GCA_902766305.1. Classification (GTDB taxonomy): domain Bacteria; phylum Bacillota; class Clostridia; order Oscillospirales; family Acutalibacteraceae; genus UBA1213. The sequence goes on from CACXDE010000379.1 coordinate 4,281, forward strand.
CTCAGGGCGGCGAGGGAATGATAGCCTTTGCTTCAAGCTTCCCCGGTTCTATCAGAGCTTTTCAGATAAGCCCCGGAAGAGAAATGGTCGTTCAGAAATCAGGCTTCCTTGCTTCTGAAATGGGAGTAGAGCTTTCTGTTTTCTTCCAGAAAAAAGTTGGCGCAGGCTTTTTCGGCGGAGAAGGTTTTATAATGCAGAAGCTGTCCGGTAATGGTATCGCATTTGTAGAGATAGACGGTCACGCTGTAGAATATTCTCTTGCAGCCGGACAAAGCATGATAGTTGATACCGGATATGTCGCTGCTATGTCGGCATCATGTCAGATGGATATACAGATGGTTTCGGGTGTGAAAAATGCAGTTTTCGGCGGTGAAGGTCTTTTCAATACTGTCGTTACCGGACCGGGCTTGCTTATTTTGCAGTCTATGCCGGTTTATAATGTTGCAGCAAGTATAAGACCCTTTATTCCGACTGGCAATTGATTAAAAACTGAACATAATATAAAAATAACAGGCATCCGCAATAGTATGTGAGTGCCTGTTGTTTTTGTTATAGAATTATTAACGCACGGCTCGCCCGGCTTTTCTTTTACGCTTGTTATCGTACATTTTCTGATCTGCACGGGAAACTGTATCCTCAATCGAGTGATCTTTTTCCGGATCGTACTCCGCTAAGCCCAGCGATACATTGATCTTTTCCCAATCGTTATTTGTGGCTTCGTTTATTGCTCTGCCTTCGGATTCAAATCTTTCAAGTAATTCTTTACGGCTCTGATAGTCTTCATTTTGAAGGATAGATATAAACTCATCGCCGCCTACTCTGAATACCGGACTGTGCTGGAAAATATTACAGATGAAGCGTGTCGCTGTTTTCAGATATTCGTCTCCCTTGTCATGACCGAATTTGTCATTGACATATTTCAGG
>CACXDE010000380.1 GCA_902766305.1 uncultured Ruminococcus sp.
ATGCCACAGCATATTCTCTTATGTCATTCTCGAAGATGATACCTTCTGGAGTTGGGGTTTCTTGCAGCGAAATGTAGTATCAACCGTTAGAATAGATCCCACCCGCGACGAGTATCATCAGATAGTAAAAGGATTAACCGATGAACATGTAGAAAAAGCAATTGCTATTCTCAATGAACGCAGTGCGTTACCATATAAATTTTGGGATGAAGTTTAGAAGGGATGTGATTTAATGGGAAATTTTATGACCGATGTAGGAAAAGTTAACATACCCGAAGACAGAAAAGATGCGTATATACGAGATGCAAAAGCCGTTTTAAAGCAGAGCGGTTTATTTGAAAGATCCTACACTCAGACTTTCGGACATGATGTATTTTTGCTTTCATTCCCTACTTTTACCGGTGATTATGCGGATTTCAATTACAGCTACTACGAGCAAAGAGCGTGGGAGAACGCTGGAATCGACTTAGAGAACTGCAAGCCGTACAGCAACAAGATTGGCGGCAGACAGTTTAATTTAGCAATTCAAGCACTCTATGCACTAACCGAAATTTACTCAGATACATTGTATACCGTCGTAAACGATACACTTAACACCCCTGTTTTTTCTTTGTTTTGGCTGCGTTATGTTTTGAACCGTGACGATATTCAATTCACATGGCGCAATACCAGCATATGGGATATCTACGAATCCATGTCACTGTCATCAACGTATTATCCCAAACGAAATACACCTAAAGAATTTTTCAATACACTTTGCGGAGATGTTATCGATTACAATCAGCTGATGGATATTCAGATTGTAATGGGTGGTGCAAAGCGTATGTTAGACCTTGCCGATAAAGAGGGGTCAGCTGAATCAAGACCGTTTTCACTGCATTTCTTGATAAAGCGATACTATGACAGAATAACTGAATACAAGGAATCTTCCGAAACCGATGAAAAAGAACAGCTGGATTCATTGCTGAACATTGTTTGTTTAGACATCGAATACCATGTACTCAAAACAGATGAGCATGGCGAATTAACCTCGTTTTCTTTGACGAAATTTTTATCTCCCAAAATTAGAGTGAAAATAATTTCCGAAATCTACAACAAGGATTTCTGGGAACTTTGGAATCAAGTGAAAAACAAGCTGCCGCCGGACTTTAAGCCTATGCTCATATACGACATTAAGACCTTTGGGGAACACGAAGTGCTTTCAACAGAAGAATATTTCAATATTGACTCTTATGATCGTCTGTATTGGTGGACAGATTGCGGTGACGTTAAAATCAGTGGTGAAATGCAAAAGTGGTTTGACGCACTCTCGGCTCGTTTTACGGAAATACTCGCATCATTTGATTCGTCCGAATCCGTAAGCGTAAAATCATGCCAAAAACGCCTTGCAGCTCTTGCCGAACAAAAGCATCACGATGTCTATTTCTTTGAGGATATGTTTTACGAATTCTTTGGCAGCTTTACAGATGCAAAGTATCGTGCTTGGCTTATGCTTCTTGAAGAATACTCAAATGATAAGCAATATTACCGTCAGCTTCATGCGGTACTCGCAAATACCGAGTTGCGTAAAAAAGTATTTAATATGTGAAAAAGGAAAGATAATACTATGACAAAGAAACAACAATTAGCACACGATATGTATTCCAAAATCACGGATACAGAAAAGATTTCGGAAGATTTTCTCTACAATGCAATATGCTATTTTGATATTTCACCCGAACAAGTTGTTATAGAACTTAACAAGCTCCCAACCGATATTGCAAAGAAGCTCAGCGACAGCTTCAAAGAGTGTCGGGAATCGTGCAGAAAATGTTTATCGGCTACGCTTAGCAGTACCGATTTTTCCGATATCTTCCATGATCCCGAAATTGAAGATATTCTATTTTACCAAATGGCACATGGAATGCCGATACAATAAAAAAGGAGACCAACAATGCACAAAGGATTAGAATTGCTTGACGAAGATCTTAACCGCAGAGAAATACGAAAAGGCTATCTTGCGGAAGG
>CACXDE010000381.1 GCA_902766305.1 uncultured Ruminococcus sp.
CTCTAAAATATTCACCGGTGTACCAACACCCATAAGATATCTCGGCTTGTCAGCAGGCATATGCTCCTCAACTACATCAAGTATATGATACATTTCCTGAGCTGTTTCACCGACAGCAAGACCGCCTACAGCATATCCGTCAAGGTCAAGCTCTCTTATCCTCTTCATATGCTCAATACGCAGATCATCATATGTAGATCCCTGATTGATACCAAAAAGCATCTGTTTTTTATTGACAGTGGATTCAAGGCTGTTAAGCTCGATCATTTTATCCTTACAGCGGCACAGCCATCTGTAGGTTCTGTCGCAGGAGCGCCTTGTGTATTCATATTCCGCCGGGTTTTCAATACATTCATCGAATGCCATAGCTATTGTAGAACCAAGGTTTGACTGGATAGTCATGCTTTCCTCCGGTCCCATGAAGATTCTGTGACCGTCTATATGTGAGGCAAAGGTTACTCCCTCTTCTTTGATATTTCTGAGCTTAGCAAGTGAAAATACCTGAAATCCGCCGCTGTCAGTAAGTATAGGACCGTCCCATCTTGTAAACGTATGCAGACCGCCGAGCTTTTTTACATTTTCGTCTCCCGGACGCAAATGCAGATGATAGGTATTGCAAAGCTGAACCTGACATCTTAGCTCCTTCAGATCAAGCGCAGAGACAGCACCCTTTATTGCGCCGCAGGTAGCGACATTCATGAAAGCCGGGGTTTGTATTTTGCCGTGGGGAGTGGTTATTTCACCCCGTCTTGCAAGCCCCTGTTTTTTTATCAGCTGATACATGATTATCCTTCGTTTTCTGACTTGACAGATTCTGCTGCTTCTCTCTGAGCTATAGCGCGTTTTCTGTCGTCCTCTGTTGTGAAGTCAAGGAGGTTATCATCCTTGTCGATAAGTGCAGTCATGGTGTTTCCGTGGAAGTTTGCAAGAGTTCCTACAGGCATCTGGAGTACCCTGAGTGTTTCATTTCTTATCTTGATAAGCTCGCTTGTACGGATAGTTACGAAATCCTCCGGTACGTGTTCGCCTTCCTTTTCATCATTGAGAAGACCCATACGCCATCCGCTTATGCCGTTGATAGTCTTTTCTACACGATCCATATAAACGTCCTCAGCATCAAGAGCTTCCTTAAGTATCATAATGGTATCGCTGTAAAGTGTAGGCTCCGGTGTCGAAACATTTGCCTTATTATTTGTATCCACCTGCATATTCTGAATAATAAGAGCGTCAGTACAGTCATCCGTTCTGAGGTTCATAGGATCATTTCTGTAATCGGCAGTCTGAACAACATAGTAAACCACATTTTTGTCCTGTCTCTTGCTGAGATAATATCTTGCCCAGCCAAAGTTAAGAGCAAAATTAGGTGTGAATATGTTTGTTTGTTCTGTAAGCTGCTTCAATGTACGAAGCAATGCAGTTGCAGCTCTTTTGAGCGGCGCATTTGAATAAAGACGTACTTTCTTGTTATTGATCTCTGTTTCAAATGTAATCATTGTTATCTCTCCTAATCTGATTTATTATTTCACAATAAAATGCGTTGTTAATCATAAACACTACTGATATTCTATACTATTTTTATAATGTTGTCAACCTGCATTATATCAGTGTGCATGACGAAAGATCCTTTGGCAGCGAGCAAAGATTTATACATCCGTCAGATGTAACGACAACCGTATCCTCTATTCTTACTCCGAACTCACCGGGAATGTAAATACCCGGTTCAACGGTTATTACCATACCGCTCTGGAGGACAGTATCATTTTCAGAAGAAACCGCCGGAAGCTCGTGTATATCAAGCCCTACCCCGTGTCCTGTAGAGTGACCGAAGCAGCCCTCATACCCTGCCTGATAGATATAGTCCCGTGCAGCCTTGTCAATATCACTTGCTTTGACACCGGCTTTTACAGCGTCAAGAGCTTTTTGCTGAGCTTCATATACTGTCCTGTATACACGTTCCTGCTTCTGGCTGATGCTGCCGATAGCGAAGGTTCTTGTCATATCGCTGTGGTATCCGTCAAAAACTGCACCGATATCAAACGTGACAAAATCCCCGTCTTTTATTACATAGTCTCCGGGAACGCCGTGGGGCATAGAAGTATTTGCGCCGGCTATAGTTATCAGATCAAAAGAAATATCCTCAGCACCAAGCTTTTTTATTCTGTATTCAAGCTCCAGCGCCAGATCTTTTTCTACAGCACCCTTCTTTATCATCTGGAGTATTTCGGATAAAGCGCATTCAGTTATTCTCTGGGCTTTTATAATCTTTTCGACCTCAGAAGATGTTTTTACTATTCTCAGCTTGTTTATAGCTTCGTCAAGCTTCTGATCTTTTATCACCACGGCAGGTTCAAGCATTTTTTCAATGCGTAATGCTTCGTTTATGGTGAAGCCAGAACCTTCCATCATTATTGATTTCAGATCAAGCTTTTTTACCATTTCGCCAAGTTTTTCAGAAAGCTTCTTAAATTCCGTTATCTGAACGCCCTGAGCAGTTTTTTTGGCTGCTTCGGTGTAGCGGAAATCAGTCAGCAGAAAAGCCTCATTCTTTGTCAGCAGAAGATATCCGTCATCAGATGAAAAACCTGTAAAGTAGCGTTTGTTGGTTTTAGAGGATATCAGGGCGGCGTCTGCATTTTCCGGCAGCATAGAAGCGAGCAGTTCAAGAGCAGCATTCATAATTATAGTTCTCCTTTCGCCATAAGTCACTGCAAAAAAGGATATTCCTCCGACAACAGCCGCATCAGGCTGCTACAAAAGAAATATCCTCTGATTCTGTACAATAGTATATTATTTGTACTTACGCTTACGAGCAGCTTCGGATTTCTTCTTTCTCTTTACAGAAGGCTTCTCGTAGGCCTCTCTCTTACGAACTTCAGCGATAACGCCGGCTCTTGCGCAAGACTTTTTAAATCTTCTGAGCGCAGACTCGAGAGACTCATTGTCTTTGATTCTGATCTCTGCCATTTATCTTCCCTCCCATCCGCCGCAAGGCAGGGGTTTGTGTCATTACGATACCCTACTATTATACATTATTGCATACAGCTTTGTAAAAACAAAAAACATATAAAATTC
>CACXDE010000382.1 GCA_902766305.1 uncultured Ruminococcus sp.
AACAACATCAGCAGCCATCTTTACTTCAAAGCCAAGAGCCTTTGAAAGATAAGCAGCAACAGGAGCAAGAGAGTACTTCATATTGAACTCACCCTTCGGACGGCCGAGGTGTGAGCAGAGAATAACCTTTGCTTTATTGTCAATAAGATACTTGATAGTCTTGAGAGCCTCGTCAATTCTCTTCGGGTCAGAGATATTGCCTTCGCCGTCAAACGGTACGTTGAAGTCGCAGCGTACAAGAACCTTCTTGCCTGCTACATCAATATCCTCAACAGTTTTTTTGTTAAGATAGTTCATTTCAATAACATCCTTTCCCCGGCAAAGCCGGTATCGAATTTTGCAGATATGGAAAACTTCCATTTTTTCTGCTTTCCCGATCAATCGGGACGGCTGCGCAGCTGCATTTTAAAACCCAGCAGCACAGCACTTACATATTATATATTATACTATTTTTATCATTTTTTCAATAGGAAAAATAAATTTTCTGTGTATTTTTGTTTGTTTTTTGGTTCAGTGACAATAATACAGGATTCAAAGCTCATATCATTAACTTTTGTACATAATATTATTCAAAATTCAGGTATATATTTTTTATCAGCTGAATCAAGCTCCTGTGCAAAACCGTCAAGGGACGTATCTTCAAGTACTCTCAGAACCTTGTCATACTCTCTCTGGGTTATTGTGCGGTTTATTTCCGGATAGTCTGCCGCCCTGCCCTCAGGAATATACTGACCCATCAGGCTGACAAGTATTCTGTCACCGAAGGCTTTGTCAAGATACCGTATCACTTCAACAGAATTTTTTGTATTTGACGGAAGTATCAAATGCCGGACTATTGTCCCCCTTTTCATCATATCGTCATCATCAAAAACCGGTCTTCCTGTCTGTCTGACCATTTCTGCTATTGCCTTTGACGCATATTCAAAATAATCCCCTGCGCCTGAATATTTACGGGATTTTTCCGATGAGATATATTTCAGGTCGGGAAGATAAATATCTATCAGACCTTCAAGCCTTCTGAGTGTTTCAGCCTTTTCATAGCCGCCTGTATTATAAACAATCGGTATCTTCGGACGGTATATCTCAAAAGCTTCGATAATACTGTCAATATACGGCGTTGGGCTGATAAGGTTTATATTATGCACACCCATATTTTCAAGCCTGCGGAACTGTTCTGACAATTCCCTGACGGTTATTACCTTACCCTCTCCCCCTGAACTAATTTTATAATTCTGACAGAAAACGCATGACATAGTACAGCCTGTGAAGAAAATTGCTCCTGAACCTCTTTCACCGCTTATACAGGGTTCTTCCCACATATGAGGTGCTGCACGGCTTATTTTCGGAAGAGCACCCATTTTACAGTAACCGCTGCCATATTCTGCAAATCTTTTTGCGCCGCAGTTTCTCGGGCATAGCGTACATTTTTCAATAACATCAGGCATTCATTTATTCTCCTTATAACTCAGACAAATCCAAAAATTCGTTTTTTTAGGAAAGGGGTCTGGGGGATAACCCTTTGTTTTCAAACAAAGGGTTTCCCCCAGAGAAAAATCAAAAGAAACATTCATTCAGCCGCAAAGCTCTGAAAGTTCCCTTATTTTACTTATAAGACCAGATGCCTCTCCTGAGACACCGACAGCATTAGCAAGCTCACAAAATCTCGCTGATGCACATTCATTTTCAGCAGACTTTTCTATCATTTCTGCAATACCGGAAACACATACTGCATTATCCGCAGAGTAACCCGTATTTGCATATGCAATTCCTGCCATAGCCGATGCCTGGGCAAGCTTTTCGCAGCCAGCCGGATCATCCTCACCGTTATTGATGTAATCCGGCAGATAGTTTATTATATTCTCAAACGCTTTAATAACAAAGCCGTCTGTATATTCTGTTGCATTTTCATCACTGTATGCACTGAAAAGATGTACAAGAGCTGTCTTTGCCGACCGGGCAATTTCTTCCCTCGTCTGTGATATCATATAATCAGAATCAATTACCACAAATTCCGGCATTACCTCGTAATCTGCCACTACATATTTATTATCGCCGTCACATACCGATACATAAGGTGTTACCTCTTCACCAGTTCCGGAAGATGTGGGAACAGTCACAAGAGAAGCCTTAACATTAGTTTTCGGGAAAAGATCCTCACGTTTGCGGATATCTCCGAAACGCGCTGAAAGCTCCGCAATATCTGCGCCCGGTACTTCATACAATACACGAATAAGCTTAGCAGCGTTCATAACATTTCCGCCGCCGACAGCTATTATAACATCAGGTTCAAAAAGCCCTGCTGCTTTTGCGCCTGCCGTTATATCGCAAACAGAAACATCTTTATCTATATCAAAAAATGCTGTATGCTGTATATTCATTTCATCAAGAAGCTTTTCAACAGGTGCGATCCTGCCGCCTTTATAGCTTTCCTTATCAGTTACTATAAAAGCCTTCTTTTTACCCATTACCTCTTTCAGTTCCCTGAGAGCGACAGGCATACAGCCCTTTTTTATATATACCTTTTCAGGTACTCTTAACCAAAGCAATTCTGTCACCTCGCATATTTAATCAGCTCAAAGCTTTAAAACTTTAAGCTGTTACTTTCCGTAATATGCCTTGAGGTACATATCCTTGATTTCTGAGAAGAGCGGATACCTCGGGTTAGCGCCTGTACACTGGTCGTCAAACGCATTTTCAACCATTTCATCAAGGGACGCAAGGAAGTCCTCTTCCTTTACACCGTAATCAGCGATGGTCTTCTTAATGCCGCATCTATCCTTGAGCTCTTCGATCTTTTCGATGAACAGATCAAGAGTCTCGTTGTCATCCTTGCCGCAGATACCAAGAAAGTGAGCGCACTCGCAGTATCTCTCGAGAGTATGCGGATAGGGATACTGTGAGAATGTACCCATCTTAGGCGGAACAGGCTCTGCATTGAAGCGCATAACCTCTGTAATAAGCAGAGCGTTTGCAACACCGTGAGGAATATGATGGTATGCGCCAAGCTTATGAGCCATTGAGTGGCATACTCCAAGGAACGCATTCGCAAAGGACATACCTGCCATTGTGGAAGCTGTTGCCATTTTCTCACGTGCGATAGGATCGTTTGCGCCGTTCTCATAAGCTGAGGGCAGATATGCGAAAATACTCTTCATTGCCTGAAGCGCAAGTCCGTCTGTATATTCTGTAGCCATAATGGACGCATATGCTTCAAGAGCATGTGTAAGAGCATCAATACCAGATGCACTTGTAAGACCCTTAGGTTGGTTCATCATATTGTCTGCATCTATTATAGCCATATTCGGGAGCAGCTCATAATCTGCAAGCGGATATTTGATATTTGTCTTTTCATCTGTGATAACGGCAAAGGGTGTTACCTCTGAGCCGGTGCCTGATGATGTCGGGATAGCTACGAAATAAGCTTTCTCGCCCATATGCGGGAATGTATATATTCTCTTTCTGATATCCATAAAGCGCATTGCCATATCCATGAAATCAGCTTCCGGATGTTCATAGAGAACCCACATAATCTTGCCGGCATCCATTGCAGAACCGCCGCCGAGTGCGATAATGCAGTCAGGCTCAAACTTACGCATAGCCTCTGCACCCTTCTGGGCTGAAATAAGTGATGGGTCAGGCTCAACATCTGCGAATGTTGTATATGTGATGCCCATTTCATTGAGCTTGTCTGTG
>CACXDE010000383.1 GCA_902766305.1 uncultured Ruminococcus sp.
TGACGGTCTCGGTAAAAAGCTTGACGGTCTGAAAGACAAGATCAGGGCTTTGTATGAGGGCAGCGGACTGAAAGGCTTTGCGGATAACTTCAAAAGCCAGTTCGACAAAATAGATTTCAAGCAGATAGGGAAGAATTTTCAGTCGATATTTACTGATTTGCAGCCGATAGCGCAGGCATCTCTCAGCGGTGTGCAGAAGATCACTCAGAGCAGACTTGCGCTTATGGGAACACTGTTCGGCGGTTTTGCAAGGACAGCTGGAAATCATATTCAGACCTTATCCGGCGGAGTTGCTCAGTGGCTGGACAAAGACAAGGGCAGAATTGCTTCATTTATCACTGATATAACCGGAAACATAAGTGCTGGTATAGACAACATCACAGCGTTTACAGGCACACTTTTCGATACATACAATGAATCACTTGAACGTATGAGACCGCAGACGCAGGAAGCTATTGCAGCACTTTTATCAGGCTTTACGACCTTTGCAGGCTCTGTCGGTGAGGTCATTTCCGGCGCATTTGAGACAGCAGCCGGTGTCGCCGCAAAGTGGGCTGAGGACAACAAAGATGTTATCGGTACTGCCTTTGACAATACTCAGGATACGATCAATCAGATCACATCAGGCATAGGCAAGGCTTTTGACGATATCGGACAGCAGCTTTCCTCATGGTGGAAGGACAGCGGAGCGCAGGAAACCTTTTCGCAGCTTTGTACCATTTTCGGAGATGTGGGTACTGCCGCGCTGGAGCTGTACAACGGTTCTATAAAACCGGCAATAGACAATATTCTGTCAAAACTCAGTATCATGTGGCAGAATTTCAGCCCTGTCATAGGCAATGTTCTTAAGCTTCTGAAATCACTCGGCGACATGATAATGTATCTTTGGACAGAGCATATAAAGCCTGTCATAGACATTGTTGTAAAGACTGTGACGCCAATAGTAATGGGTGTTGTCGATGTTGTTGTCGGCGCTGTACAGGGGCTGTGGGACGCAATATGCGGCATTGTAAACGGTATTATTGAGATATTCACCGGTATCATTGACTTTCTTACAGGCGTCTTTACCGGCGACTGGGAGAAGGCATGGAGCGGTATAGGTGAGTTTTTCAAGGGCATATGGGATGCTCTCGTGGGCGCAGTTACCGGAGTATGTGAAGCGATAGCAAATATTTTCAAGGGCTTGTTTGAAATAATCATAGGTATCCTTCAGACCTTGTGGGAGCTGTTTGCAAGAGCGCTCTCAAAGGTATGGGAGCTTGTCTGTGAAGTTTTCGGAGCTATAGGGGAGTTTCTGAAATCCATCTGGGACGGCATTGTTGATGTATTCAGCGGTGTCGGAAAATGGTTCGGAGACCGTTTCAATGAAGCCTGGGAAGGTATAAAAAATATCTGGAACAATGCAGGGAAGTTCTTTCAGAATATCTGGAAGGCAATTAAAAAAGCATTTTCGGAAACCAAAAAATGGCTCGTAGAACAGTTTACCAATGCGTGGAACAGCGTTGTAGGTCTGTTCAAAAAGGGCGGAGAGATATTCGGCGGTATCCGTGATTCTCTCGGCGGAGTATTCAAGGATGTAGTAAACAGTCTTGTCGAAAGTCTGAACTGGGTAATAGCTCAGCCAATAGAGGGGCTTAATTCTGTTCTTTCCGCTATCAAGAATGTTGAAATCTTAGGTCAGAAGCCTTTTGATTGGATAAACACAATACCCGTTCCTCAGATACCTAAGCTTGCAAAGGGCGGTCTTGTAAAAGCGCCTACTCTTGCAATGGTGGGCGATAACAAGGGCGCAGCTCACGATCCGGAAGTAGTTTCACCGCTTTCAAAGCTTGAATCCATGATGCACAGCAATGATCCCGAAATAATCAGACTGCTGTCAAGGGTGGTATTTTTGCTGGAACATGAGGAAAGCATTTATCAGAACAATTTTTATGTTGACGGTGAAAGAATTGAAACTAAGCTTGTTAAAGTCAGAAAACGCAAACAGCGTAGATACGGGGGTGCAGTATGAGTGTTTTTAAAGTAAACGGCATTGATCTGCCCTCTCCTGTTTCTGCTGTATGGTCTCTTGCAGATCTGTCGAGCGAGGAAAGCGGCAGAAGTACCAGAAGCGGAGCAATGCAGAAGGATATCATAGCCCAGAAGAGGACATTGACTTTTACATGGGGCATACTCACACGTTCAGAAGCGTCAACAGTTGCTCAGCTTTGCAAAAACAGCGGAGCGGCGGTGTATCTGACTTACCCGGATATCCTTACAGCAAGACAGGTCACCGGACGATTTTACACCGGCGACCTTACGGAAGGCAGCTATATTATACCAAACCCGGACGATATCCGGATAAACGGAATGTCGTGCAGTTTTATAGAAATGTAAGGAAGGTGAAATTTTGCAGAATACATCATCACTTTACAAAGAACTGATAAAGCAGTCCGGCAGAATGTTCAAAGCTGAAATAGCTGTGACATTTCCAAATGGCAGCACAACAACTCTGACGGATAAAAACATCATGCAGGACAGCCTTGTTATTACTTCCGGGCGGTCTGACGAGGGGAGCTTCTCAATCGGAAATGCCATAATAGGACAGCTTGATTTTGAAATAGACAACAGCAGCGGAGCTTATGATAATCTCAGCTTTGAGGACGCTGTATTTGACGTCCGTGCCGCTCTTATCGTGAGACAGAGCTATGACGGCACTCTTACTCCTGAATGGATACGCAAGGGCATCTTCACAGCAGAGGAAGTCACTGTTGACGAAAATTACATAAAAGTTACTGCATATGATAATCTTGCAAAACTTGATGTTCCGTTCTCTGATTCGGGTATAACTTTTCCTGTCACTCTTGGTAATCTCTATCAGAGCGTCTGCGCTCATTGCAGTGTGCCATACGGCAATACAGATTTCAGTAATTCAAACCTCGTTATTACATCCGGAAATGATATAGACGAGAATACAAGCTGCCGTGATGTGCTTTCGTACATTGCGCAGCTTGCCTGCTGCTTTGTTTATGCAGATGTAAACGGTACGGTGAAATTGGGTTGGTACACTGATACAAGCTATGAAGTGACAGAAGAACAGAAGATAAGCGGAACAGTTACTGTAAGCGGTGTTCAGCTTACGGACACAAACGGCAGCACATGGCTCAGCGGTACAAGCAATTACTGTATCGTGATAGAAGATAATCCGCTTGCAAAAGATCAGACAGCATTAAATTCTTCAGTATGGAGCA
>CACXDE010000384.1 GCA_902766305.1 uncultured Ruminococcus sp.
AAAATCTACCGAGAAATATTACCACACTCTCAAAGCTCTTGACGCAACCCCCGATGCGCAGTTTACTCCCACGGAAACAGGCAAATACAATCTCCGCACAAAGGTTAAGGATCAGAGCGGAAGGATAGTTGTAAAGGATCTGACCCTTACTGTATATGACGAGCTTGTAAATGAGACAACGCTTTCGGCAGAAGCTGCAGACCTTGGCGGCAGTATAAAGCTTACAGGCGCTGCTTCCGGCGGAGCAGGAGCATTCAAGTATGTCTTCTATTACAAGAAATCCACAGAACAGTATTATCATACCCTTAAAGAGCTCAACGATACTGCAGAAGCTGTTTTCAAACCCTCTGCAACAGGCACATACAATATCCGCACCAAGGTGAAGGATCAGATCGGAACATTAGTTGTAAAGGATTTCACCGTGATAGTATACGACAGGCTTGTTAACAGCACCTCCCTGTCGGCATCAACTGTAGTTCAGGGCGGCAGTGTAACGGTAAACGGACAGGCTTCCGGCGGCGCAGCGCCTTATATGTTTGTATTCTTCTACAAGAATTCCACAGAGCAGTATTACCATACCCTCAAGGCTCTTGACGAAACAACAGAAGCTGTTTTCAAGCCTGCTTCAGCGGGAACATATACCATCCGCACCAAGGTGAAGGATCAGACAGGAAGAATCATCGTAAAGGATCTCACACTTACAGTAAAAGAAAAGCTCAGCAATACAACTACTTTGTCAGAAGCTTCTGCAGCAGTTGGCGGCAGCGTGACTATTAAAGGCTCGGCAAAGGGCGGAACAGAACCCTATATGTATGTCTTCTTCTACAAAAATTCCACAGAGCAGTATTATCATACTCTTAAAGCGCTGGACGAGACAACGGAAGCTGTATTCAAGCCTTCAAAAGCCGGTACATACAATATCCGCACCAAGGTAAAGGATGCTGACGGCAAGATTGTTGTCAAAGACCTTGTTGTAGAAGCGACCTGAGATTAAACCGGGTTTATCCGGCAGCACGCAGAACATATGACACATAAAAAGGACTATGATGAAACAACAAGCTGTTTCATCATAGTCCTGTCTGTTTTTCTTGAATTTACGCTGATACAATGATCTTATCTCATGACTTTGCGGCAGATGCAGCGCCGAGAGTTTTCAGGTTTGCATCCTCATAGCGGTTGAACCATATCTCGTCTGCAGCAATTCCCTTGGCTGTGTACCATGATTTGCTGCTGAAATACTCCTTGTACTTTTCAGAGCTGAATGTATATCCATAGCGGGCATACATTTCCTGAATTGCCAGCTCCAATTCATCCTTGGACATATTTTTCAGATCCTCCTGTGTAAGATATGTGCAGTCACTGTAGGGCAGGACAAAATCTTCACGGCAGTCTGCATTACCCGCAAAAAACGGAACATTGCCATTTCGGAAGGCAAAGCCAAAACCTTCAGCGGGTTTTATGCCAAGCAGATCATGCACATAACTGATGAATTCCTTTTCGCTGACACCTTTTTCATCGTCTTTATGTATAACAAATGCTCTTTCACTGATCGTGGGATCAATTTGATGATAATCTCTGTGCCATAAACCCACTATATATTCAAAATTGTTTCCGTTATACTTATAGATCAGAGTATCTTCACTTTGTTGTCCTTGTTTTGGAAATGAATATGAAGAAGCCATAGTATTACCAAGATACAGACTGCCATCCTTCATCCAACAAGCGCTGTAAGAAAAAGCACCGTTTATCTCATTGATCTCTATAGAGGCACACTCCTGAAATGTTTCACTTGACCGGTCATACTCATAAACAGTCAGTTCATCTGTACAGATAAGAAGCTCCTGAGTGCCGTCGTTATCAAAATCAACAACAGAATAATATTTATCCGAAGATCCGCCTATCTTCTGGAACGCAAAAGCAACAGCCTTGTCTTTTATGTCTTTCTGAAGGCTTTTTACAGTCACTGTGTAGCTGACCAGTTCATGATCAAGACCATCTGCTGTGGCTGTAACCTGACAGGTTCCTTCACCCTTTCCTATAAGCTTGCCGCTGTTGTCCACAGATGCTGTCTGCGGATCACTGCTGCTCCATCTGATCGACAGACTATCATCGATCAGTTCAAGCTTCGGCGAAAGAATCTTTTCCTCTCCTTCTGCGATTGTCACCTGTGTCATAACGCTGTAGTCCGGAAGATATTTGTCTTCAGAATAAATAGTCTCAGTCTCAGGTAAATGATAGATTGCGTTTCTGTTTATTTCCGTCATTCCGACATTAAGGTCTACCTGTCTGAAAGAAGAGCTGTCTATAAAATCAGTGATCGCCTTATCATAATGCTCCTCGTCTGTTTTTTGGGTATCTATATAATACTCTGTATAAGGAACGTCTTCTACTCCGACATGATCCTCTGCCAGAGTGTGTTCTTTGATATATGTACCGTTCTTGCTGATGCAGAATAGCCATAGTTTTTGATTACTACAACCAGGTCCATGATTAAATGAACCTTTATCAATTATCTTTATTTCGCCGGTTCGGGGAGAATAAAGCATTACACTGCACAATGGCTCATTATAGTTATTTAAAGTAACATCAAGTCCGTATTTGCTTAAATCAGGGTCGGCATTGACCTGCAGTGTGTTAAAAGGCAGTACTGCCGAACATAGTATTACGGAACATACCATGGCAATCCT
>CACXDE010000385.1 GCA_902766305.1 uncultured Ruminococcus sp.
GTACCGGAGTTATAGAATACAGGTGACATAGCACTGCTGTAGCTGTCATAGGTGTGGTCGGTACTAAGAATGTTTACACCGCTTATACGGATATCATTTATAACCGGGTTAGGAACAAGACTTCCATTAAGAGCTTCTTCCTGTGTATCACCTATGCCCTTTACCTTGAAGTGGACTGTTGTCTTCTGGTTCTTTACATATACCAGCATTCTGTCATCAAGTTCCTGTAAGCCGTTCCATGATGAACCCGGAGTATACTTCATACCCGGCTTCAGAAATTCAAAGTAAATGTTTCTGTCGGCATTGTTGAGATACCACAGGTGGAACATTTCATTTGTCTGAACGTCAAGATCCATCTGACCTGTTGAGGTATTGTTAAGAACCTTACCTTTAGCCGTTATGATGAGGTTAAAGTAATTTACCTGTTTCATACGTGTACCGTCGGAATATTTTCCGCAGTCGTTAACGATGTAATAGGTCGCATCATACCAGCCATTACTTGTGGGTGTGAAATAGGATGTGGTACCATTCCTTGGATCCGCAGAATTGTTCTTGATAACATTCCATACGCTCGCAGGTGCAAGAAGATTCTTGCTGTCGTCTTCATTCTGGTTAAAACCATCAAGAAGACCTTTGCTCTGACCTGTGTGGGTATAATACTTACCGCTTGAGTTCTTGGACTGATCCTTGAATACAGCTTCAAGACCGTAGCAGTTACCCGTCTGGGAATACATATCAGCTTCATCCTTGTAAGTCCAGAGGTAGTAGAACGGAGTCCAGTTTTCACCAGGATACTGTTTAACATGGAGTGTTATTGCGTCACGGATAGTATTGTAGTTCAATACATCTGTGTCCATGTCGATATCAGTCAGAGTAACTCTGTTCTTGTTCGCTGATTTTTTGATAGTAAGGATCTTTTTAAGCGATACAGACTGAGTTCTCTTTCCGAAAGCGTCCGTGGATTTTGAATAGGCAACAAGCACCAATGCAGGCTCATCTCTGTTTGATGATGCAGCCTCATAGTTTGCAACTACAAACGTTGAATAATCAGCAGTTGCAGCCTCTTCAACCATCTGAGCTCCCTGACTTGTGGTACCTCCCTCCTTGTCGTTCATAACCATGTACTCATCATTTACGTCCTCAAGCTTCGGCACCTTTGCAGGATCGCTGTAGTAAGCTGTAGCGTATTCCAGAGCACTTCTTACATTAAGGTAAGCCTGTCTCTGGTTTACGCTGCTGCTGGTATTCATGATACTCGTAGCAGCGATTGCAATAAGTGACGCAGAAAGGATGATAAGCACAGCGGTTATCGCCATAGCAAGGGGCAGCGAAATGCCCTGCTTGCGTTTCAGCTTTTTTGATAACATAGCAGCAACTTCCTTTCAAAATATGTTGATGACCTTTTCCAGCATTCCCGTTCACACTCCGACAAAACATGAACAAGCATACTTACCTACTATCTATTTAATTATATTACAACTATTTCCTTTTATCAAGCTTAATTATACTTTTTGTATGATTATTCAATTCTTTATACTGCCGTTTATGCAAATTAAACAATGACTATATAAATTTTTTTGGCATATAAATTCATTTAAGGCCCATTGTTTTATTTAATGTTAACAAATTATGAACACAGGCTTAAACAACCTACAGAATACAAAGCTCTGGAATTGAAAAAAATGTAATAGAACCTATAGAATTATACAAACTGTAGAATAATTTGCTTAACCTACAACCGGACAACCGGACAAATAACTGACATTTCAGAAGGATAATATAGATAATTTTGTTCACAAATGTTGCAGATTCCAGCACTGAATGTGATAATATTATATGTAAAGTGAATTTCTTTATAGATATTTTTGTATCATTTTGCAGCATTTTTCAGTACAATAATATCCGATATTGTTATTTTAAATATACAGGACAGCTCCTAGAGAAATTTTTCAGCTAAAATCATAAAATAAAAACCGCATATTACAGCGATTTGTAATTTGTAAAGTATTATTGCTTTATAGCTAAAACCAGCGAGCCGATGGAGCCTTAATGTGAAGCTTTTTTCTTTTAGAGAAGTTTCTGACAATATTGTCAATTATAATTTTACACTTAGCTAAAAGATAGAAAATATTACACCGGAAAGATATCATTCATCTTCCCGGTGCGGTTTTAAAATATGAAGTTTTATCTTTTCAATCTTACCAAAAATATCAGGTATTTATCATCATTTCAAAGCCTTCATCTGTAAGTCTGCATATTTCATTTTCATCACAATATGCTAATTTCTTTTCAAGCAGTAACTCAACTGCCGCTGTGAATACAGCTGATACGTTGCTTCCCATGCGGTAATTCATAAGCTTAGCAGATTCCTTCACCAGATCCGCCTTTGGCAGACTTACCTCATCATAAAGTATTGCCAGCGCAGCATTTGCAGCTTCAACGTATGGAATATCCGTAACCTCACGATGACCATCATCACCTTTGCCGTCAGGTCTGTAGGTAAGGTATCCTGTGGGTTTGACATCATCACTCCATATTATCTGCATCTCACCCTGAGATGTCTTCGGATAAGTCATTGCAGCGAGTGTATCCTCTATATAGCGGTGAAGCTTAGGATTGCTTCTGAGTATACTGAAGCTTTCGGTAACACGCTTGATGACCAATTCTTTATTGACAGGTGCTTCAGCTTCAACTGTCTTTCGGAGTTTCTTTCTTAGATCGCTGTACATCCCCTGTGACATTACCTCATCGGGCGACGCTGTCTGAACAGTCAGCTTTGCTATCTGATAGTTCGCAGCCGGAATATCTTCCGCTTCATCAGGCGGAGTAAATACAGGCGCATCATCATCCTCTTCTGATTCTTCAACTGTTCCGTTTTTAATCCTCTCAAGCATATCATCTATGCGTGAGAGTTCCTTCTCACGGTTATCCCACCAGTCCATAGACCATACACGCATCAGCTTCCAACCAAGATCACTCAGAATATTGATCTGAGCAATTTCTCTGTCACGTGAGGTCTTTGATTTTCCATAAGCAGGTCCGTCAAGAAGTATGCCAAGCATATATTTCTCAGGATCACCGGGATCTACAACACCTATATCAATTCTGTATTCTGAATTGCCTACCATTCTCTCTGTCTTGTATCCGGCTTCTTCGATATGGCTGCAAATTGATTCAGCTATACCCCTTATCTTGTTCTTTTCAGCAGTTACGCTGTTTCCGTCACTGATAAGAGACTTACCGTCTGCATATTCAAGGAAGGCTTTCAGTGCTGCCACACCTTCTGCGGAAGTTCTTGAAAGATCTATCATATCCGCCGTCATAGATGAGTATACTACCATTTCGCATCTTGCTCTTGATACGGCAACATTGAGTCTTCTCCATCCTCCCTCACGGTTCAGAGGACCAAAGTTCATTGAAACTCTGCCGTCCTTATCGGGACCATAACCAATCGAAAACAGAATAACATCACGTTCATCGCCCTGTACATTTTCAAGATTCTTTATGAACATCGGCTCGTCTTCCCTGTTCACCCAATTTTCAAGCTCAGCATCATCCTTGCAGGCTTCTGTGAGCATATCATCTATAAGGTTCTGCTGATTTACATTGAAGGTAACTATGCCAACGCTGTACTTTGAATCTGTTTCATCATGGGCTCTGCGTTTGAGTTCATCTATTATGGCTTCTGCTTCTGCTGTGTTATATCTTGACTTTCCGCGCTCAAATACACCGTCAACATGAACCAGCTTAACTTTTGCTTCTCTGTCATTGACTGAAGGGAATGTATAAAGCTTGTTCTCGTAAAACTCATGGTTGCTGAATGCAATAAGGCTTTCGTGACGGCTTCTGTAATGCCATAAAAGGTGAGTCTGAGGCATATTCAGAGCAAGACAGTCATCAAGTATGCTTTCAAGATCTTCGACATCAAGGTTATCCTCATCAACTGATGTGGATGAGAAGAATGATGTCGGCGGCATCTGTTTCGGGTCGCCTACAATAACAGCGTCTTTACCTCTTGCAAGAACACCTACAGCCTTACAGGTCGGAAGCTGTGAAGCTTCATCGAATACAACAAGATCAAACGGTTCACGCTTCGGATCAAGATACTGTGCTGCTGATATAGGACTCATAAGCATACACGGACACAAACGCTTCAGCATATTTGGTATCTGATCGAAAAGCTTTCGTATGCTCACGCCGCGGCCGCCGCTTCTTATCGCTTTTTGCAGTATTCCAAGCTCGCTGCTCTGGGCTGCTTCACGGGCAAAATTCGGTATCTTTGACGCAAGGCGGCAATAAATTTCCTGTTTTGTAAGCTCTGTAATTTCCTGATCCATTCTTCTGAACTGTACGATTTTTTCATTGAATACAGGTCCGGAGAATTTGTTAAGAGCAGAGCTTCCGTCTATTGCTTTCATTGCAAGCGCTTTGGAAATAGTCTTGATATATGCGCCCTTTACTTCATTGTGCGCTATACCTTCCCTGTAGGCCTGTACAACGGGTGCAAGTCCGACAGTTTCTGATTCTTCGGATACATCGTTCCATGTGATCCATTCCTTCATCTTGTTAAGGTTTGAAGAAATATTGCTGCACATAGCTATATCATTTTCTATCCAGTTATTATCAGCTTCTTTTCTGATCTCAAGTATGCCGTAAAAGTCGCTGCGTATTGTTTCAAGTCTGTTCCAGGCTTCAAGCAGTACCGGGATAACTTCCTTAGCATCCTTATTTCCGCAATAAGTCATTCTGAACTCATCAGACCCGGTAAGCTCATTAAGCTTCTGGGCGCTTTCCTTTGCCTTGTCAGCAGTACGGGTTATCTCATGCCAGTCAGTATCTTTACCATTATATAGACTTCCAAGGTCATTCTTATACATGGAATCAAGTCTGTCGGCTTCCTGTATTTCTGACTGATAATTACTCAGATCCGTAAGTATAGTCTCAATATTATCTTTGCTTACAAGTGAGGAGGAATACTGTGAAAGCTTCTTATGGAGCTTGCTTATACCCATTGATTTTGCAAGGAACCATTTTGCTGAGACATCTCTGTATTCATTAAGCATCTCCCTGCCGTCAAGACTAAAGAAATCATCCTTCCAATTGCTTCCAAGCTTTTCTTTAAGCTGGGCTGCATTTATATGGTGGTCGCACATCTCCCATATGCCAAACATATAAGTAGTAAGATTGTCATTCTTAGCCCATGCTTTCGGAATATCGAACCATACAGCCGCTTCCTTTGCAAGCTGAACAGCGACAGCTGATTTCTCATATGTATCTATAGACAAGCCAGCTGATCCGGCAAAGCTCATAAGAGGTTCTTTTACTTCTTCCAGTACTTTTTGGTATTCGCTTATCTTTGATGGGAGCTGCATTCTGAAATGCTGGGAATAAACCTTTACCCCTACTGGAGTTAGAGGATGATCCTTCGGGTGTCCTGTTCCCTTTGCAGCAGCTATGAGACGTTCAAGCATTATCTCCTGTTTTTCAATAGAATCCTGGTCTATATGCTTTATCAGATCCTCATCAAAAACCGGAAGCTCCGGATATCTCTCGTTCGCTTCATAGTCATTCAAAAGGTGGTACAAGGACTTTCCGCAAGGCTGTCTGCGGTGAAGCGCACCGGCATATACATCCAGCTCATGTCTCAGTTCAGACAGAGCCTCAGCTTTTATGGCAAATGAACGTCTGCTTTTTGTTTTTGTAACCTCCGACGCTTTTTTCAGCTGTTCAAGAACAGCCTTTTTCCTTGACTTGTTGGAATGAAGCTCAAGACAGAAATCTCCTATACCTATCTTGTCAAGTCTTCTCTGAACGACTTCAAGGGCAGCCATTTTTTCAGCAACGAACAATACTGTTTTACCCTGTGCAAGCGCATTTGCAATCAAAGCCGTAATTGTCTGTGACTTACCTGTTCCGGGAGGACCGTGGAGAACAAAGCTCTGTCCCTTTGCAGCAGATTCTATAGCAAAAAGCTGTGAAGCGTCTGCCGGCAGCGGAAGAAGAACATCATCCTCCGGAACACGCTTGCCCATATCCATTTCTTCGCCCTGCCATGCAAGCTTTCCGTCCATGAGGCTCTTTACTATCTTGTTTTAAGCAAGTTCATCGCTGCGGTTTCTTATATCATTCCACATAACAAACTGAGAAAATGAGAATATACCAAGATAAGCAGATTCATTTACATCCCAGTTTTTCTTATCCATTACCGCCTTGCGGATTATAGTAAATACTTTTCTCGTATCAATACCATGCTCGTCCATCGGCAGTGGATCAAGTCCGTTTATGTCTATCTCAAAATCCTGTCTAAGCTTTTCAAGCAGGGTTATATTCATAACAGGTTCATCGTCACGAAGACGGATAACATAACCCTTGGCTGCCGATTTTCTTACTATATCTATAGGCAGAAGCAATATAGGCGCATATCTTGACTTTGTACTTTTCGGGTTTTCATACCAGCGAAGAAGTCCCAGCGCTATATATAATGTATTGGCACCGTTTTCTTCCATTGCAACCTTTGAAGAACGATAAATTTCCTTTACAGTGCTGTTCAGTTCTTTTTCAGTAAATGATGAACGCAGACGATGATTCTTGAACTCGGACTGTATCACATCGCTGTATTTGCTCATATCTCCAAGGTTGTCAAATGATACATCACCGCTTATCTTCATATCATCCGGACGGGGCAGTATCGAGAAATCCTCGCCGTCCGCAAGAGCATCTTCAAGCTTATCAATTGAATCTGTCATTATAGGTACAGTAGTCTTTGACATTCTGAAATTGATAAGAGAATTTCTCATGCCGAGATCAAGAAGCTTTCTCTCCCACTGCTGTTTTTTGCTTAAAGGAGCACGGGAAGTTTCATCTATACTTATTACTGTACTTAGTTCTTTTGGTACGGCTGTTATATCGCTGTCAGATCTTTCGCTTCGTTCAACCTTGTAGCCATCTTCCGTCTTTATCCTCATGGGTATGGGACGTATACCGCTGAGTCTTGCTCTTTTTACATCAATTACATAGTAGGCCTGGGGAACTTTCTTTTCGGCCGCCTTTACTGCTTCATCAAAAGCCACTTCCCTGCCGGCATTCATGCAGGTGCATTCAACAACTGCTGCTTCATTTATTCCGTCAGCTATTTTTTTGACCAGCATAGACATATCGTCCTGAACTGCTTCAGGGAATGTCATATCCTCAAGCCACACGCCTGCAAATATATGACCTTTGCTAAGTATAAGAAGCGGATGAAGACCGATCAGCTCAAGAGCAGACGCATACAGCAGAGTCATATCCATACAGGTACCAAGCTTCTGATCAAGTACAGTATCACACAGACGGATTCTCTGTCCGCCGCTTTCAAAGCTTGCCGGCGGCTCGGAATACACTATATTTTGTTTTTGTACAGCTCCGTATACTGCGGCAGCCTGTTTAAGTACAAAATTTGGATCACACTTCTGATAACCTGTGAATGACGGATCACCAGTCCACTCTTCAAGAAGCGATGAAGCAGCTGTAATTATTTTCACAAGCTCCGGATGATTAGGTGTAACAAACGAACACAAAAGCTCAGGATAAACACCGTAACCGGTACATTCATCATAGGCAAGCACATCTATCTCTTTATTAAGCTTTGTTACAGAATGGTTATTCATAGTAAGCTCTATTAAAATGTTTCCTCTTACTGCTTCTGTAACAGAAATAAGTTTCTCTCCGTTTAATCTGAGATCAACATTCTTTATCTCAAACTCTGACTCAGCCGGTATAAAGTCCACATGAACCATAAACGGCAGACAAAGCTCATCCGATGAAGTTATTTCCAGTTCTGAGTCTTTAACAGGCTCGGATGATTTGTTCTTTATTAAGATACTCTTAACTATGCGTATTCCGTTCTGCTGTAAAGCATAGTTAACAGTAGTCATCATATCGACCTGTATTTCCACATCAGGAGCAAC
>CACXDE010000386.1 GCA_902766305.1 uncultured Ruminococcus sp.
TCCTCAACCATAGCATTGAGCTTTTCTTTTAAGGCGTTGATGTTATTGATATCGGAAAGCTCCACACTTCCGTCCTTATCAAAGAATGTTACATTTGAAAACGGAATTGTTTCGTTGTCGTCAGCTTCCTGAACCGTACCGTCGCCAAGTGCCTGATACACCTTTCCGTCCAGCACAATCATTTCACCGTTGACACCCTCAAAGGTACCTATACCAATGTCGCCGTGTTTTTTGAGCTCGCTTACCTTAATAATGCCGTCATAGTAGCCCTGCGTCAGCGACTGCAAAAGGGCGACCTGATAAATCGTTTCTCTGTCATTTTCAGTCTGTGTGTCGGTATTTCCAGTTTGTGTGTTTTTGGCTGCGGGTTGCTCACTGTTATTTCCGGACTGCTGCGAGGAACAGGCTGCTAAAGATAACATCATTGCTGCCGCTAAAAGAATTGTTTTCACCTTGTTCATAATACAACCCTTTCATTTCTGATGTTTAATCACGATCGTATATCATTCAGCTCATTATCTGGGGATGCTCTCAAAATTGTCCACAGGTACTCCCATAATTTCTTTGATAACCGCTCTGCATTTTTCCGATCCGATGGTATCTGTGTTCGACATAACAGCAAAAACCATACTGTTACCTTTGAGCTTGAACGGAAGATCAATCAAGCCGCAGCGAAGGCAGAATGCGTGTATTTTACCCCTTTGTAACGGCATCGTCACTTTTATTTTGAGAGATCACCTTCTACTTTATTTTTTTAACTGTGCCGGGTTCGTCAAGCGAAAACTCATACATAGTATCATAATCCATGCCCGCACACATTTTCATTGTTTTCTTTGTCAGGTTATACACACTGCTCCACACAGTGATGACCATGTGACGCAAATATTTATGGCGGTAATTAAGGGTACAGTTCCCAAGAAGCTCCATTGCGCTTTCCTCCGGCATATGGTTATTGCACTCACAGAGCTTTTCTCCGATTCTCTGATACCTGTCACGGCCCATTTCCCTGCGGTTGTCGCCGCCCTCCGTAAGAAAGAAATTGGTAAGCACCTGGTTTTCGTCCCTGTGTGTCTGTCTGATAATGTGCATCTTGTTGTCAACATATTCAATAAGAGCGCTGTTGCCGTCTGCATCTGCAAAATGATAGTGATAGTTTACAGCCAGCGGATCTCGCATATCATATTGTTTAAGGAGTTCGAGAGCTTCCTCTACATTTTTGCACTTATCAAGTATTGCTCTTATAGCGATAGGGGTAATGATCGGCTTTTTGCCGGTTTTCTGTTTTGTGGACTTTGCCTTTATTTCAAGTATAGCCGCCGCAAGACCTTTTTCATTGATGCCGTCCATACAGCAATATGGCGCTATCATTGCACGAATATGGTTTTTCTTTTTTTCAGGTCTTTGCCACTTCTTTCCGTATGCCATGAATGAACCAGTCGTTACAGTCATACTTCTGTATCCGTTTTCGGGAAAAGTCCATATAACAATACAAAGAGAATCCTTATAGTCAAAGTTTCTGCCAAAAATAACATCATTTTCGGGTGTCCTTGTATTAAAGCTTGAACAGCCGCCCCTTACAAACGGATTTATGAATATCTGCTTTGAATGAAAAAACCTCTGTGCAAAGCGGACAGCACCAAAAATGCCGGAATATCCTTTGTCAAGAAGCTCATCAAGACCGTATGAACCTTTGTAAACGATAGTCCATATATTTTCATCAACTTTTTTGAAAGTAGAAAGGGTTTCTTTTCTTGCCTTTAATATTTCCTGTTTATTTCTTTACATTTTCTTCAGTCCTCCGGATATCAGCCTGTTTTGGTGTGATCTATAAATAATTTAAGCACATCTGTACTGTTTATTACACGGCATGTCTTGATCTGATTTTGAGATGCACCTTGTTTCATCCTGTATTCCCTGTACTCACGGAATGTATTTCTCTCTACCTGACATATCAAAGACGGAGAAGTTTCTCCGATATTAAGCATACGTCCGTGTTCATGGTTCATTTCTGAAAGTTTCTCGTCAAATATTGCAGCGAAGCGTATTTTTTGTTCTTCAGAAAGTTCCTCTTCAGTTTCAAGGAAAAGCATCAGTCTCCAGGGAGAATGGCTCGTATCAGGATAAAGTGTATAATCCGATATATGTATATTTGTTGCTTTTTCAAAAGCTCTCATAGCGTTTGTTATATGCTCTGCTGTCAGCTTTACTCCCGTTATGTTTATGACCTGATTTTTGCGGTAGGCAAAACGTATCAAAGGATTTTTTCCTTCAAAGCCTGTTACTCTTATAACATCCTTTATCAGATATCTGTAAAGGCCGGACAGATTTGTTATGATAAGTTCATAGAGCTTTCCAACTTCAAGCTCATGACGCATAAGCGGTCTTTCTACTTCTTCTCCTATAGGGATAAATTCAAAAAATGCACTGTCAGTAAGCATTAAATAGTCTTCGCATTCAGCAGCCGGAGCATTTGCGATCAATGCTTCACTTGAAGAATATGTTTCATAGTAGAATGCCACATCGCTGCCGCAGTAATCACGCAGCTTTTTTGCAAAGCCTTCAAATTCTCCGGTACCTATGCCCATGATAACGCTGAGTTTTTTCCATATTGCGGTCATGATGCCGCTGTATGTATGCTCGTTTAATATCTTTCTCAGTTCATCAGCTCTTTTTTTATCGGGACGGAGTTTTTTGTTAAGCTTTGCTTTCAGATCATCTGGCATTTCGACAGAATCATTTATCTTTCCGTTTGCTATGTCATTGATGAGCATATCCTTGTTTTCAAAAATATATGTCATAAGGTCTGTGATATTCGACATGAACACGGCAGACATATATACAAGTTCACGGTCTTTGAGTCCATATAA